>NZ_KB899566.1:0-186095 GCF_000378365.1 Megamonas rupellensis DSM 19944
ATCTCGATTAAATCGACGTGAAGCTCCTGACAAATATTATTAATCAACTCCTTTAATCGTTCATCAACACCATTGTTCAACACTTTTCTACGATATTTAGGACAAAATACTACATGATACTTACAAGAATATACTATATTATTATTTGATTTATATTTCATAAAAGTATTATATAACTATTAAAAATATAATACAATAAAAAACAATGATATCGAATCATTGTTTTTTAGCGAGCTTATATCCCCATAAATAAATTTAGGGGCTTTACGCTCGCATTTGGTAAACCGTGAGCAAATTGGAGCTATCGGCATTTGTGGTTCTGGTGGTTTCGCTTTATCTGCAACACAGATGGATACACGTATAAAAGCTGTAGCTACAGCTTCAATGTATGATATGACTGTAGCTTCTCGCTTAGGCATGGATAAAGAAACTGTTCAAGCTACTAAAGAAAAATTATCTAAACAAAGATGGATTGATGCTCAAAATGGCTATCCTGAATACATTCCATATTTTCCAGATAAACCACTTGAAAAAGTTCCTGAAGATTTAACAGAACCAACAGCTGAATGGTTCCGTTTTTACGCTTTAAAAAGAGGACATCATATCAATGCTTTAGGTGGCTTTACCACAACTAGTAATCTTGCTTTTATGAATTATCATTTACTTGATTATCTTGATGAAATTTCTCCTCGTCCAATATTATTTATTGTTGGCGATAGAGCTCATTCTAAATTTTTCAGTGAAGAAGCATTTAATAAAGCCTCTGAACCTAAAGAATTATATGTTGTAGATGATGCTGAACACATTGATTTATATGACAAAATTGATAAAATACCATTTGATAAATTAGAATTATTCTTCAAAAATAACCTTAAATAAAATCTAAAAATTTTATAAATCCTTTTTATTCACTAACAAAAAGCTCTTTGATTAGTTTTTAATCAAAGAGCTTTTACTTTACATATTATATAATTTTTTATTTCAGCTTCTAAATTTATTATTTTTCTTATTTCATGGAGCAAAGCCATTCTATTATCTTAGGATCATAATGACTAAAGAAACAACTTTTTTTAGTATCTAATGTTGATATTAAATTCATATCTTCATTAGATAATTTAAAATCAAATACATTAAAATTCTCTTTTAAGCGTTCTATTCTTACAGATTTTGGTATACATACAATATTTCTTTGTAATAACCAACGTAAAATAATTTGTGCTATAGATTTTTGATATTTATCAGCTATTTTTTGTAAAACTTCATTTTGAAAAATATTATTTCTACCTTCAGCAAAAGGACCCCAACTTTGCATTTGTACATTTTTTTCTTTCATCATAATTTCATCTATTTGTCTTTGGCAAAATGGATTAACTTCTACTTGGTCTATTGCCGGCAAAATTTTATTATTACAAATTAAATCCATCAATCTATCAGGCATAAAATTAGCCACACCTATAGCTTTAATCAGTCCTTGTTCATATAATTCTTCCATAGCTTTCCAAGAACCATAATAATTCCCTATAGGTTGATGTATTAAATATAAATCTAAATAATCTAATCCTAATTTCTTCAAAGAATTTTCAAAAGCTTTTATTGTTGATTTATATCCTGTATCAGCTAACCATAATTTAGTTGTGATAAATAGTTCTTCACGTGGAATATTACTTTGTTTTATCGCATCACCTACAAATTTTTCATTATGATATGCCTGTGCTGTATCAATTAATCTATAACCTATATCTAACGCACTTTCTACAGTATTTCTACATGCAAACTCATCTGTTATTTGATATACACCTAATCCCAATTTAGGCATTTTTAATCCATTATTTAAGACTACATATTCCATACAAATACTCCCATTCTACCTATTTTATAATATTTATCTCTTTTAACCAATTTTCAACTTCTTCTTTTGCCTTTTCCTGTTCATTTTGAGCAATTCTTCCTCTTATAGCTAAGCCATTTAAAACTTCTGCGCCTTTACAAACATTACGCAAATAATTTTCAGTATTAGCTAAACCACTGCCTTCATGTGTACAAAATGGTATAATTGTTTTTCCTTCATATTGATGTGCTTCCAAAAAAGTATACACAGGCATTGGCATATCGCTCCACCAAATTGGATATCCTACAAATATTACATCATATTTATCTATATCTATATCACCTTTTATTTCTGGTCTAGCATTACTTTCTTTCTCCTGTTTGGCCAATGCCACACATTCATCATATGTTACTGGATAATCTTCCACTGGCTCTATCTTAAATAAATCTGCATTTGTTTCCTGAGCTATCATCTCAGCAATAATTTCTGTATTTCCTTTTTCAATATTTCCTACACTAGAATTTTCACCAGCACGTGAAAAATATACTACTAAGCTTTTTGATGCATTTTGATTAGTATCAACGCTTGCAGAATTATTTTCTTGTTCAGTAACCGTAGAATTTTTATCCATACAGCCCATTAAAGATAAGCTCACTAATATACTACATAATATCAATATTATCTTTTTCATAAAAAGACCCCTATTCTCACAAGAAATTAGTCTATCTAATAAAATTCGTGAAATTTACTTTTTCTTGTTGTGGTAATTTCAATCCCATTTCTGTAGCTAATTTTTTACATTTTAAAAAGTATGCCATATTTCTTCCTAAAATTCTCATAACTTGCATACCCTCTATATCCATTTGTACTTCTTGCGCATTCGTACCATGAACAATATTCCAATAGCGAGAAGAAATTATTGGCATTTGCATTAAAGCAAAATACTTATTAATCTGATCAAAAGTAGCTGTAGTACCTGCTCTTCTTGCTGAAATCACACCTGCTGTTGGTTTCAACAAAAAACTTTGCTTATTACTACAAAAATCTGCATAAAAAACTCTATCCATAAAAGAAGCCATATTACCTGCCATAGCTCCCCAATGTACAGGAGTACCAAAGATAAAACCATCATAATTTATTGCTATATCTAAAAATTCATTTACAATATCATTAAAAATACATTTTCCTTTAGTAACACAAGACTTACAAGCTATACATCCACCTATAGGCTTATTACCAATCCAAAATATTTTTGTATCTATATCATTTTCATTTAAAGATTTCGCTACTTCATTTAATGCAGTATAAGTGCACCCTTGTTTATGTGGACTTCCATTTACTAATAATACTTTCATAAAAACTCGCTTCCTTTTATTATTTATCTAAAGACTTTTCTTTTAACCATGCTTCCATTAAATTAGCAATATCTTTGTTATTCAAATCTGCAAACATAAAATGTGTATTACCTCTTATATTTAAATCAGGTAAATAAACAACCTCTGCATCTCCTCCATGACGATTTATGGCTTCTGCCCATAACTTAGCCATTTGTAAACGAATTCTCCAATTATCTTTATTCCATTCATCAGTAGGTTCAGTTGCTATATTATCACCATAATAAATTACAATAGGTATTTTCGTTAATTTCATAAAATCTTTTAAAGGAATAGTATTTGCTTTTAATGCACCAAATGGACTTGTTGTTTGTATTGGTTCTGGCTCTTCTCCTTCTGGAAAAACAAATCCACTCCCTGGTTCATAAGCTACAATAGCTTTTACTTTATCTGTTTTTATTGCTGTAAACCAACCTGGTTCTCCGCCTTGTGAATGTGTAATTAATATTCCATCACCAGATTTATCAAATACTTTAGCTACTGCATCACTGATAACATCTTTATCATAAGCACCTGTATCTGGTGTCATCTGTCTAAAAAACTGATTTAAACTTTCTTTGTCTTTTGGGAATTGTACATCTTTATATAAATTAGGATATTTACCTAAACGAAAATTATCATACCACAATTGATCATTAGGCTGTGCTGATATATTACCTGCTACGGTTGATTGTCCAGCTTTTCCTCTACGAGGCTGGTCTATCAAATAAACACTATATCCTTTACTTAAAAATATATTTTGAAAACCATCTCTACCATCTGGTGTAGTTTCCCATGTCTTAGAAGATTGACCTGCACCATGTAAAAATACTAATGGATATTTATGTGCATTTTGAGGTTTTTGATAAAAAACATATGCATGATCACCATGTAAAGTTTGCCCTTCTGGTTTTGTTGGTTTATAAAAATCTCTATTACCCTCTGCTTGTATTACTGTGCCGCCAGCAAAAAAACTACCTTGGTCTACAATAGTTACTGGTTTATCCATAGCTCCAGCGCTACTAATAAATATATTTGTAGTCATCAATGTACATATACATATTTTCCGCCAATTCATTATAACAACTTCTTTCTTTTTTTATATCTTATTGCTATACTAAAAGCATACTCTTCGGTAGTTACTACCGGTCAATACTTATAGGAGGTAGTATTATGTATACAATGAAAGAAGCTTGTAAACTTACAAATTTATCTTATGAAACCTTAAAATATTATTGTAATGAAGGTCTTGTTCCCAATATTAAACGAGATAAAAATAACTATCGCATATTTGATGAACATAATATTCGTTGGATTAACAACTTAAATTGCTTAAAACAATGTGGTATGAGCATAAAATTGATAAAAGAATATATAGCTCTATGCTTAGAAGGACAAAATACTATACCTCAACGCATGAAAATGCTAGCTAAACAAAAAGAATTTTTACTTTTAAAGTTATCTCAATTAAATGAGCATTTAGCATATATTGATTATAAAAATAAATTTTATCAAGATGTATTATCTGGAAAAATTCCTTATAAAAGTGATTTAATAAAAATCGATGATAATAATTAATATAAAAAAAGGAACTTAAAACTAAGTTCCTTTTCTTTTATCTTTATTTATTTAAATCGCCATAAAAATATGCTGCTGTAGCTCCACCATCAACTAAGAAATCTGCACCTGTAATAAAGCTACCTTTTTCACTCATCAATAATTCTGCTACATTTGCCACTTCATCTGCTGTACCTGGTCGTCCTGCTGGTGCTTTGGCAAACATATTTTTATAAAAAGCACCTCTTTTGCCATTAAATTCATCTATAGCAAGTGGAGTAACTATAATCCCTGGAGAAATTGAATTTATACGAGCTTTTTTCTTACCCCATTTTACAGCTTCTGCCATAACTCTTTTTACATTACAACGTTTTGCTAATTGATAAGCATGTAAATTGTCTTTTATATTTTCTACTTGTAAAACAGGTAAAGATAATAAATCTTCACAATCAGTAGTTGCTAGTTGTTCATCAATTTCACTACCTAAAGCTTCCATGCGATGACCTGATTGACTAGAAATCGTTACGCCTGTGCCATATGGTTTGATTACTTTTCCGACTTCTTCTAATAAAACAGCTGTTCCATATAAATCTACTTTTAAAATAGTTTCTATAGAAGCTTGACTAGGTGATACACCAGCTGCATTTATAAGCATTCCTATCTGACCATATTTTTGAGCTTCCTGTATATAATTCTTAATAGATATTCTATCTGCTAAATCTACTTCTAAATAATTTACATCAAAACCTGCATTATACATAATATCTGCTATTTTTTTAGCATTATCTAAATTTTTATCACCAATTATTATTTTTTTATCAAAGCCAATACGTCTAGCGATAGCCATACCTATTTGACCTGCGCCTACTAATAATAAAACATCTTTCATCAAAAAATCTTCTTTCCTTATTTATCACAAACTTTTTTTATACAAGCTAGGGTATTTAAACTTCTAGGATAACCAATATACGGCAAACATTGAGTTAAAACTTTTAATAAAAATTCTTTATCATTGCCAACATTTAAATTACCTTGAATATGTGCTGTCAATTGATTTTCACAACCGCCTTGTGCCAAGATAAAACAAAAAGTTATCATCTCTCTTTGTTTTAAATCTAAACCTTTGCGAGTGTAATAATCACCAAAACAATTTTCTGCAAGCCAACGATTTATATGTCTAGTTTCACTATCTCCGGATTTCCAAAAATCTTTCATATTTTCGCCAAAGATATCAACTTGAGCTTGTATACCTTTTTCTAATCTAGTCTGTCTTGTAGTTGTTGATTGTGCTTCAAGTGGCAAATTGATATTCAAAGATTTAAAACAATCATTTGCAATCCCTAAAAAGTCAGATACTCTACCTATTCCTAGATAAGCTACAGCTTGATAAATTATTTCTTTTATTTCTACAGGTGTAACATTCAACTTCAAACTATCTGGTAATATACTTTCAAAAGCTTTTCTGCCCTGACAACCAATCAATGTGGCAAGTATAGCCATCATGCGAGTTTTATCATCTAAATCATTTTGATTAACGACATCATCAAAAGCAAAATCAGCAAAAAACTTTGCAAAATCTGGGTCTGTTTCGCCAAATAATATAGATTTATCATTTAATAATTTATCCTGATATTTTTCTCCGTTATCCATAAAAACCACTCTTTTCTTATGTATTTTTTATTATTATAAAACTTTAAGTAAACTCCAAGTCAAATGATTATCTGAAAAATTTTCTAATTAAACTTGTTTTTTCTTGATTAATATCTTATAATAATAATCGACATATGTCGGAAATAAATTTTAGTGAGATGATTTTATGGCAAGACCTAGTCGCTGTCGCAAAATTTGTTTTGAACCCACTTATGATAGTTTTATTCCTGAAGGCATCTCTAATGGTGAAAAAATTATTTTGACCTTAGATGAATATGAAGTAATTCGCCTAATAGATTTAAATAAACTCACCCATGAACAAGCTTCTAAACAAATGAATATTTCTCGCACTACAGTCAGTGAAATATATGAAATGGCTCGCTATAAAATAGCCAATAGCCTTGTACATGGTCGTCCACTATTGATTTCTGGTGGCAATTATCAACTTTGCCAAGGAGAACAAAACTGTTTACAAAATTGCCCTAAACGAAAAATTCACAAACAACAAATTATAACTAAAAAAGGAGTAAATACAATGAGAATAGCTGTTACATACGATAATGGAAATATCTTCCAACATTTTGGTCATACATCACAATTTAAAGTTTATGATATTGAAAATAATCAAATCGTAAACGAACAAATCATTGATACACAAGGTCAAGGACATGGTGCTTTAGCTACATTTTTAAATAATGCTCAAGCAGATATCTTAATCTGTGGTGGTATCGGCGGTGGAGCTCAAAACGCTTTAGCTCAAGCTGGTATTAAATTATTCGGTGGCGTTATGGGAAATGCTGATGAAGCTGTAAAAGCATATCTTAATGGCACATTAAACTATAATGCTAATGTACAATGCAATCATCATGGTCACGGTCATTCTTGCGGTGGTCATGGTCATGCTTGCCATGAAGATAAACATGGTTGTTCTGGTAACTAATCAAATTATTCGCTAACAAAAAAGCAGTAGATATAAATCTACTGCTTTTTTTATATATCACTTATATTATATTTTTCATCAATTAATATATATTTATAATTATATTGCTTACATATCTCTAAATTACGTTTATTTTCCTCTATCAACAATTCTTTTGTACAATAACTATCATCTAAACGCTTTTCAATGATACTCGCTTTTTGTTTTATCATACTAAAATTATTTTTTATATATTCTTCACTCATAATTAAACAACAATATTTTATTTCTTCTAAATATCTTTGTTTAAAATACCCATTCCAATCTGCTGGAATATAACAGCCTTCAACAATTAAATTTTGTTTATTTTCAATAGCAGTTTTTATCATTTCCACAACAATTGACCATAAATATTTCGTTAATTGCTCATCATCTTCCACTGTTAAATTAGTTTGCCCACTTCTAATTAAACCCATTTTTAAATGATCTATACTTAAATAAGGATATTTATATTTTTCTAATAGTTTCTGTGCAAATAAAGTCTTTCCTGTATGACTAGCACCTGCAATTAAAATAACCATTTATACCTCTACATTTTTATTATCCATAGTTTAAACAAAATATTATCAATAATATACCTTTTGTAAATACAAGCCATTTGCTGGCGCCATCTTCCCTGCTAAAGCTCTATTTTTAGCCTCTATTATTTTGGGCACTTCATGTTTATCCACTCTACCAAGCCCAATATTTATCATCAAACCCATGATATTTCTGACCATATGATATAAAAATCCACTGCCCCAAAATTTAAAAGTATATACATTCTTTTCTTTTGTACAACTAGCTTCATAAATTTCGCGAATAGGGCTTGTATCATTTCCGCCAGCAGAACGAAATGAGGAAAAATCATGTTCTCCTTCAATATATTTTAAAGCCTCTTGCATATCTTCTAAATTTAATTTTTTATTTACATGCCAATAAAATCTATTCATAAATGGGTCTGCCAATTCATTTTCAAAAACCTTATAAATATAAATCTTAGATTTTACACTATGTAGTGCACTAAAATCACGGTCAGCTTCTTCTGCTTTTAATAAAACTATATCATCTGGCAACAAGCGATTTCCTGCTCGCACTACATTTTGAATAGGAATAGTTCCATCAGTAAAAAAATTCACCACTTGACCTATAGCATGAACACCAGCATCTGTTCTACCTGCTGCCGCTAACTCAATACTATCGCCAAATAATTTAAATAATGCACCCTCTAATACATTTTGCACAGCTATAACTTTAGTCTGTCTTTGAAAACCATGATAATTTGTCCCATCATAACTAAGCGTAAGTTTTATATTACGTCTTCTAGCTTTCATCATTTCCTTATGTTCAGATTTCATTTTCTATCCTCGTTTAATTTTTTATTTTATCGCTTCAAAAAAGAACTAGTCTATTATATACATTTAAAATAAACTAGTTCTTTTAGATTATACATATTTAATTTTATAAAGTAAATAATACCATATGAGGAAAAACTATTTTTATAACTGTCAAAATTAACAAAATCCCTATAAAAGCAGTCATTGCTATATAATCTCTAGAGGCAAAACTCAATTGTTTCAAGCGTGTTCTACCCACTCCGCCATGATAACATCTTGCTTCCATAGCCATAGCCAAATCATCTGCTCTGCGAAAAGCACTGATAAATAACGGTATCAATATTGGCATAAAAGCTTTGACCCTTTTTAAGATATTTCCTGTCATAAAATCAGCACCACGAGATTTTTGAGCTTTTATAATTTTATCTGTTTCTTCCAATAAAGTAGGAATAAAACGAAGTGCTATTGTCATCATCATAGCTAATTCATGAGCAGGCACGCCAAATCTTTTTAATGGCTTCATTAAATCTTCTAAAGCATCAGATAATACAAGTGGTGGCGTTGTAAATGTCAATAAAGATGCTCCAAACATCAATAATAACAATCTAAGACAGACAAAGCTACCATTTGCCAAACCTTCCCATGTAATACTGAGCTTCCAAACTTCAAAAATAACTTTTCCTTGTGTCGTAAATAAATGCAAAATAAAAGTAAATAAAATAATCCAGATAATCGGCTTTATGGATATAAAAAACATTTTTAAGGGAATTTTTGACATATACATCAAAGACCCAATTAACACGCACCATATAATATAGTCTAATTGGCTATCAAAAATAAAAATCCCCACGATTAAAATAAATAAACTTACGATTTTCAATCTAGCATCTAATTTATGCAATAAAGAATTTGCTGGGAAAAATTGACCAATTTTTATATCAGTTAGCATTTTATCCCTCTCTTTCTCAAAGCTACTAAAATATTATTTAAAGCTTCTTGTTTATTTAAAGCATTTATATCCACATCTAAACCATATTCTTTTATTTTTCGCAATAATTGCATCACTTCTGGCTCTAATAAGCCTGCTTGTTCAATTACATCTTTATGTGTAAAAACTTCACGTGGCTCGCCATATATCATTAATTTTCCCTGTCTCATAATAGCTACCTTATCTGCTAAAAGTGATATATCGTCCATATTATGCGATACCATAATAATCGTTATTTTTTCTTTTTGATGTAATCTTTTTACCTTTTGCAATAAATTTTGTTTAAGTCTAGGGTCAAGACCTGCTGTCGGCTCATCTAAAACTAGATATTTAGGCTTTAATGCAATTATTCCTGCAATTGCCACACGTCTCATTTGACCGCCACTCAATAAAAAAGGAGATTTATCTTTATATTCCTCATAATCTAATTCTACAAAATCCATTGCTTCTTTGACTCTTTGCTTTACTTCATCTTCACTACAACCAAAATTTCTAGGGCCAAAAGCAATATCTGCAAAAATACTTTCCTCAAATAATTGTTGTTCTGGATATTGAAACACCATCCCCACACTACGTCTAGCATTTAAGGTCTTTTTATCCTTCTTTTTATTAATGTCAATTCCATCAATAAAAACTTCACCTTTAGTAGGATTTAATAAACCATTAAAATGTTGCATAAGTGTGGATTTTCCTGAACCTGTATGACCTGCAATAGCTACAAATTCACCTTCATTTATTGTTAAACTGACATTATTTAATGCTTTTTTTTCATATGGCGTATTTTCCATATAAATATGACTTATATTTTTTACCTCTATTGGCATCTTCTCACCACTTTAAAATCTATTTAATATTATTTACATATTAATTGCTGTAATTCTTTAGCTAAATTTTCATTGTCAAAAACATTAGCTAATTTCAAACCTTTTTTCTGCAAAGCATCTACAATATCTACAGCTAAAGGCACACTAAGACCTATTTTCTTTAAATTTTCCTTTTGTTTAAAAATATCTTTTGGCATACCATCTTGTATTATCTTGCCATCATTCATGACAATAATTCTATCTGCTTGCATAGCTTCTTCCATGAAATGTGTAATTATAATAATAGTTATATTATATTTTTCATGTAATTCCTTCAATGCTTTCATTACAGCATTTCTACCCTGTGGGTCAAGCATTGCTGTCGGTTCATCTAAAACTATACACTGAGTACGCATCGCTATAGCCCCAGCAATAGCAGTCAATTGTTTTTGCCCACCCGATAACAAATGCGGTGGCATCTTGCGCAAATGCTCAATATGCAAAGATTTTAAAGCAAATTCTATTCTATCTTTTATTTCTTCACGCTCAAGACCCATATTTTCAGGGCCAAAAGCGATATCATCTTCTACTACAGTAGCGATTATTTGATTGTCAGGATTTTGAAATACCATACTTACTTTTTGACGTACTTTCCAAATATCCTCACTATCATCAACTTCCATGCCATCAACAATACATTCACCTTCACTTGGCAATAATAAGCCATTGAAATGCTTTGCTAGTGTTGACTTGCCTGAACCATTAACGCCAATAATAGCTATAAATTCACCTTTATTTATCTTTAAATTAATATTATCTAACGCTATTTTTTCTGTTTTTTTCTCATCATTTTCCCTAAAAATATGTGTGAGATTTTTTACTTCTATAAAACTCAATATCATCACCTATAAATCTATATAAAAAAATAAGAACTGCAATCAAAATTACAGTTCTTATTATACCCATTTTAAATTGTTAACACAATCACCTTATCAAGTAAACCAAAAATCTATTAATTAAATTTTTAACTTAATTGATAAGGCGAAGGCGGCCCATTTGACCGCCTCACATATCAATAATTCAATGAATTACTAATTCTAAATTATTTTACTAACTCTAAAAGAGCCATTGGAGCAGCGTCACCACGACGTACGCCTAATTTAAGAATACGAGTATAACCACCATTACGGTCATTATATTTAGGTGCAATTTCATCGAATAATTTTTTTGCAACTTCTTTATCAACAAGTTCAGCAATAACCTGACGGCGAGCACTTAAGTCATCGCGTTTTGCAAGGGTAATGAGTTTTTCAGCAAGACCGCTGATTTCTTTAGCCTTAGCTTCAGTAGTTTCAATGCGTTCATGTTTAAAAAGGGAAACTAGCACACTACGGAATAAAGCTTTACGTGCACTGGAGTTGCGTCCTAATTTACTGTAGCCCATTAGCAGCCTGTCCTTTCCTGTTATTCTTTTTCAGCGAGTGTTAATCCTAATTCCTGTAATTTTTTCTTAACTTCTTCAAGAGATTTACGACCAAGGTTTCTAACTTTAATCATATCATCTTCACTCTTTTGCATTAAATCTGCAACAGTGTTGATTTCAGCTCTCTTCAAGCAGTTATAAGAACGTACAGATAAATCAAGATCCTCGATTGTCATTTCCATAACTTTAGAAGTATTATCTTCTTCTGGTGTATTGAAAATTCCTTCATCAGCAGGAATATCTTCTACAGAACCACCCATATTCTGGAATAGACGCAAGTGAGTAATCAAAATGCTAGCTGATTTACTTACTGCTTCTTCTGGTTTTATAGAACCATCAGTCCATACTTCTAATGTAAGTTTATCATAGTCGGTAACATTACCAACACGAGTATCTGTTACTGTGTAGTTAACTCTTTGAATAGGAGAGAAGATGGAATCGATAGGGATAATACCAATAACCTGATCTGGTTTTTTATTTTTATCAGCAGGTGTATATCCTCTTCCACGTTCAACTACCATTTCCATTTTCAAAGAACCAGTTTCATCAACAGTAGCAATATGCAAATCTTTATTGAGAATCTCAATATCAGAATCAACAATAATGTCTGCTGCTGTTACTTCTTTTTCACCAGTAACATCTATACGAATGGTATGAGGTTCTTCATCATGCATTTTTAAGCATAATTCTTTTAAGTTTAAGATAATGTTTGTTACATCATCACGAACCCCAGGAATAGTAGAAAATTCATGAAGAACACCATCAATTTTGATAGATGTTATAGCCGCACCCTCTAAAGAAGACAACAAAATACGACGTAAGCTGTTGCCAAGAGTAGTACCATATCCGCGTTCCAATGGTTCACAGACAAATTTACCATAACGGTTGTCTTCACTTATTTCCACAATCTCAATCTTTGGTTTTTCGATTTCGATCATCTGAAACAACCTCCTATTCTATGCGCTATAAAACACAGACATATTATCTGGAGTACAATTCGACAATCGCCTGTTCATCAACTGGAATATCGATTTCGTCGCGGTTAGGGAATCTTGTAACAGAACCGCTAAGATTCTGGATATCAGCAGTAAGCCAAGCTGGTACGTTTAAAGCATTTTTGCTTTCTGCAATTTCTTTGAATAATGCAGTACCACGGCTTTTTTCTTTAACACCGATTACATCGCCAACTTTAATTAAAGCGGAAGGAATGTCAAGACGTTTACCATTAACAGTGATGTGACCATGGGAAACGAGCTGACGAGCCTGACGACGAGTGGATGCAAGACCTAAACGGAAAACAACGTTGTCAATTCTACGTTCGAGAAGACCAAGTAAGTTTTCACCTGTTACGCCTGGCATAGTTTTAGCTTTATCATAATAAGCTCTAAACTGTTTTTCTAATACACCATATATAAATTTAGCTTTTTGTTTTTCTTTTAACTGCATTCCGTATTCGCTTACTTTACGACCAGAACGTTTAGGCTGTCTTTTGGAGCTTTTTGCAAGACCAACTACAGCTGTTTCTAAGCCGAGAGCGCGACATCTTTTCAGAGAAGGAACTCTGTCAATAGCCATATTTCTACTTCAACCTCCTAATTATACTCTTCTACGTTTAGGTGGGCGACAACCATTATGTGGAATTGGAGTAACATCTTTAATCATGTTAACTTCAAGACCAGTTGCCTGTAAAGATCTGATTGCAGCTTCACGACCTGCACCAGGACCTTTTACATATACTTCAACCTGTTTTAAACCATGTTCCATTGCTGCTTTTGCTGCAACTTCTGCTGCCATTTGAGCTGCAAATGGAGTGCTTTTTCTAGAACCTCTGAAGCCAAGTCCACCAGCACTAGCCCAGGATAAAGCATTACCATTTTTGTCAGTGATAGTAACAATTGTATTATTGAAAGTCGAACGAATGTGTGCAACACCATATTCGACATTTTTACGATCTTTTCTCTTTGGACGAGATGTTTTATTTGCTGCCACTTATTAAACCTCCTTCTTCTTAGCCTTTTTTACCCATTACAGTCTTTTTAGGGCCTTTACGAGTACGCGCATTATTTTTTGTGTTCTGACCGCGTACAGGTAAGCCTAAACGATGGCGTCTACCGCGATAGCATCCGATTTCAACCAAACGTTTAATATTTAAAGAAATTTCACGACGAAGGTCACCTTCTACAAGATGATTTTTGTCGATATATTCACGTAACTTAGCAACTTCATCTTCAGTAAGATCACGTGCTCTAGTATCTGGATTAATACCAGTAGCAGCTAAGATATCCTGAGAAGTTTTAAGACCAATACCAAAAATATATGTTAAAGCAATTTCAACTCGTTTATCGCGTGGTAAATCTACACCGGCAATACGTGCCATACAATCAGCACCTCCTTATCCTTGTTTCTGTTTATGTTTAGGATTTTCGCAAATAACCATTACATGACCTTTGCGTTTAATAACTTTACATTTTTCACAAATAGGTTTTACTGATGGTCTAACTTTCACTGCATGTACCTCCTTCTACATTGCTATAATGCCTATCAAATTATAAAAATAGGTCTTATTTAAAACGGTAAGTGATTCGGCCTCTGGTCAAATCATAAGGCGTAAGTTCAATAGTAACCTTATCACCTGGCAGGATGCGGATAAAATTCATACGAATTTTACCAGAAACATGAGCTAGTACAACGTGACCGTTTTCTAACTCTACTTTAAACATTGCGTTAGGCAAAGCTTCTAATACTTTACCTTCAACTTCAATTACATCTTGCTTAGACATGAAATTCTCCTTCAATTAAAGCTTAAGTTGGGCCGAAAACTCTTTGAGGTTTGAATTATCATGCCCATGATATGCCCAAACCTGTCAGTAATCCGTTTTTACAGCAATGCCATGCCCAACATTATTGTTATCTGCCACAGAAAAACATTCCTGTTTACTGCCCGAATATTAATTATAACATATTACAGCGTTTAAATATATCATTATCAGCGATTTTTTTCACACTTTTTTTACAACAGATATATTACCGTATTATATTATCAATTAACTGCGCAAAATTGCAACAATGTCTTGGAATACTTTATCCATTGACTGACTTCCGTCAACTTCTTTGTAAAGTTCTTCTTTTTCATAATAAGAAATAAGAGGCTTTGTCTGTTCTTCATAAACAGAAAGACGATTTTTCATTGTTGCTTCGCTGTCGTCAGCTCTTTGATAAAGGTCACCGCCGCACACGTCACAAATTCCGTCTTTCTTAGATGGCTTAAATTCTACATGATAAGTAGCACCGCATTTTTTACAAATACGACGACCAACTGCTCTTCTGATTAATTCACTTGCTGGAACAGCAACGTTCAAAGCACAGTTAAGTTTTAAACCTAATTCACTTAAAATTTTATCCAAAGCCACAGCTTGTTCTACTGTACGAGGAAAACCATCCAAAATAAATCCTTTTTCGCAGTCAGCTTTAGCTAAACGTTCTTTTACAATACCAATTGTAACTTCATCTGGAACTAATTGTCCAGCATCCATGCAAGCTTTTGCTTGTTTTCCAAGTTCAGTACCTTCTTTTACTGCTGCACGAAACATATCCCCAGTAGAGATATGAGGAATTTTAAATTCTTCTACTAGCCTAGCTGCCTGTGTACCTTTACCAGCACCAGGAGGGCCCATTAAAAGGATGTGCATAAAAATCCTCCTTACTTCATAAAACCTTCATAATGGCGCATTACGACCATTGATTCAATTTGTTTCATCGTATCAAGAGCAACCCCAACTACGATTAATAATGCTGTACCACCGAAATGAATTCCTTCAATATGAGTAGCACCAGCTATCATTGTTGGTAAAATTGCAATGAATGCAAGGAAAAATGCACCCGCTAATGTAATACGTGTCATAATACGGTCTAAATAATCTGCAGTTGCCTGACCTGGACGAATTCCAGGAATAAAACCACCGTATTTTTTCAAATTATCAGCGAGATCCGGAATTTTAAATGTAACCGCAGTGTAAAAATACGTAAAAAATAAAATCAATAATGCATATACAGCACTTTGAAAAGGTGTTCCCCATTGGAAATAATCAGCAATTGTTTTAATCCAAGGAGTTTGTACAAACTGAGCTAAAGTAGCTGGGAACATCAATACTGATGATGCAAAGATGATTGGTATAACGCCGGCCTGATTTACTTTAAGCGGTATATGCGTAGATTGGCCACCGTAAGTTTTACGACCTACAACGCGTTTTGCGTAGGATACCGGAACTCTACGTTGTCCTTGCTGAATGGCAATAACAAAAACAATCATAGCAAGGGCGATTATTGCAAAGAATAACACATTAAAATAGCTTATTGTGCCTGCTTGCAAGTAATTATATATAGTACCCAAATTTTGTGGAAGTGCTGCAACGATACCTGCGAAAATGATAAGCGATATACCATTTCCCACACCATGTGCAGTTATCTGCTCACCAATCCACATGAGGAACACTGTTCCTGCTGTTAGGGTAATTGCAATAATAAGAATTGATGTAATACTAGGATTAATTATGGCCTGTTTAAGACCAATAGACATACCTATAGCTTGTAAAAATGCCAAGACAACAGTCAAATAACGGGTCGTCTTGGTTATCTTTTTATGTCCCTCTTCACCTTCTTTAGACCACTGTTCCAAAGTAGGTACTACTACGGTCAATAATTGAATAATAATTGACGCGTTGATATATGGGGTAATACTCATAGCAAAGAGAGAAAATTTACTTAAAGCACCACCGGAAAATAAATCCAACAAGCCAAACAAGTTACCGCTGTTAAATAACTGTTCAATTACTGAAGGATTTACTCCAGGCACCGGGATATGAGTCCCGAGCCTGAAGACTGCAAACATAATTAGTGTAAATACTATTTTCTGTCGCAATTCGGTGATTTTGAGGATATTGCTAAGAGCTGAAAGCACTTAGATCACCTCTACTTTTCCACCTGCTGCTGTAATTTTTTCTTCAGCAGATTTTGTGAAGCCGTTTGCTACAACAGTTAATTTCTTAGTAATTTCGCCGTTACCAAGAACACGTACACCGTCACAAACGTTTTTAAGGATACCTGCTTCTACTAATGCTGCTGGATCTACTGTTGCGCCATCTTCAAAACGATTTAAAGAAGAAACGTTTACTTCAGCATATTCTTTTGCAAAAATATTTTTGAAGCCGCGTTTTGGCAATCTACGGTATAAAGGCATCTGGCCACCTTCAAAACCTGTACGTACGCCGCCACCAGAACGAGCGTTCTGACCTTTATGACCACGTCCGGAAGTTTTACCTAAACCAGAACCTAAACCACGACCAACACGAATACGAACTTTTCTAGAGCCCGGTGCTGGTGATAATTCATGTAATTTCATAACCTGGACACCTCCTCTAAATTATTCGCCGATTTTTTCTACTGTAATAAGATGTTCTACTTTATGAATCATACCTCTAATTGTAGCTGTATCTTCATGTTCTACTGTAGAATTTAATTTACGTAATCCCAAAGCCTGAATTGTTCTTCTCTGAGTTTCAGGTCTGCCGATCAGACTTCTTGTAAGGGTAATTTTCACTTTTGCCATTGAAATATTTCCTCCTTAACCTAAAAGTTCCTGAACGGATTTTCCACGAAGTTCAGCTACGAGCTCAGCTTTTTTAAGCTGTTCTAAACCTTTAATAGTTGCACGAACCATGTTATTAGGGTTAGAAGAACCAAGGGATTTTGTTAAGATATTACCAACACCTGCAAGTTCTAAAACTGCACGAGCTGGACCACCTGCGATAACACCAGTACCTTTTGCAGCTGGTTTTAAGAGCACACGACCTGCACCGAATACACCGAGGCTTTCGTGTGGAATAGTTTTATCTACTAAAGAAACTTCTACAAGATTCTTTTTAGCATCTTCAATGCCTTTTCTGATTGCTTCAGGTACTTCGCTAGCTTTACCGAGACCTGCACCAACATGACCGTTTTTATCGCCTACTACAACAAGAGCGCTGAAAGAAAAGCGACGGCCACCTTTTACAACCTTAGCAACGCGATTAATATACACAACTTTTTCTTCTAATTCAAGTGCGTTAGCGTCAATCTTGGCCATTAATTTACCTCCTGTTCCAATATTAGAATTTTAGACCAGCTTCACGAGCTGCATCTGCTAAAGCTGCTACACGACCATGATATACATAGCCACCGCGGTCAAATACAACTTCAGTAATGCCTTTTTCAAGAGCACGTTTTGCTACAGCTGCACCTACAGCTTTAGCTGCTTCGATGTTACCGCCGTAAGCGTTGAAATCTTTATCTTTGGAGCTTGCGGATACTAATGTAACACCATTAACATCATCAATAACTTGAGCATAAATGTTGCTTAAGCTACGGAATACGTTTAAACGAGGTCTTTCAGCTGTGCCAGAAATATGATTACGAACTCTTAAATGACGTTTCTGACGAGCTTTATTTTTATCCTGTTTATTAAACAAAACCAGCCTCTCCTTTCTATTTCTAACTAAAGATTATTATTTCTTAGAACCAGTTTTACCAGCTTTACGACGGATATGTTCGCCTTCGTACTTAATACCTTTTCCTTTGTAAGGTTCAGGTTCTCTGTAAGAACGAATTTTAGCTGCCATAGCGCCAACTGCTTCTTTATCGATACCAGATACAACAATCTTGTTAGGAGCAGGAGCTTCTAATTTGATTCCAACAGGAGGTTCAACAACTACTGGATGGGAAAAACCTAAAGATAAGTTAAGGTTTTTACCAGCCTGTGCAGCTCTATAACCTACACCATTAATTTCAAGATTTCTTACAAAGCCTTGTGTTACACCTACAACCATATTGTTGATAAGAGTACGAGTAAGACCATGTAAAGATCTATGCATTTTATCTTCGGATGGACGTTCTACTGTTACAACGCCTTCACCTACTGTAATTTTCATATCTTTATGACAGTCACGGCTAATTTCTCCTTTAGGACCTTTAACCGCTACGTGATTATGTTCATCAACTGTTACAGTAACCCCAGCAGGGATTGTAATCGGTTCTCTACCAATTCTTGACATCTGTACACCTCCTAGTCTAAAACTAATTTTACCATACGTAAGCTAAAACTTCGCCGCCAACACCTTCACGACGTGCTTGTTTATCACTCATAATACCTTTAGAAGTAGAGATGATAGCAATACCAAGACCACCAAGTACGCGAGGTAATTGATCTTTCTTAGCATAAGCACGAAGACCAGGTTTAGAAATACGTTTAATACCAGTGATTACTTGTTCACGGTTTGGACCATATTTCAAGTTAATTGTGATAACACCTTGTTTGTTATCTTCTGCGAAGGAGAAGTCTTTAATGAAACCTTCTTCTTTAAGAACTTCTGCAATAGCCTGTTTAATTTTAGAACCAGGAATTTCAACTTTATCATGAAGTACGGAGTTTGCATTACGCAAACGAGTTAACATATCTGCAATAGGATCAGTCATTCCCATAAATCGATATCCTCCTTTCTTTCAACCTTACCAACTAGCTTTTGTTACGCCAGGGATTGCGCCTTTGTAGCTTTGTTCTCTAAAACAAATACGGCACATTTCAAATTTACGCATATAACCATGTGGACGACCACAGATTTTGCATCTGTTATATTTACGAACCTTGAATTTAGGTTCTTGACTCCATTTCTGGACCATTGCCTTTCTGGCCATAGATCAGTATACCTCCTCTTAAGAATTAAGCACTAAACGGCATACCCATTAATTTAAGAAGAGCTCTAGCTTCTTCATCAGTCTTTGCCGTAGTAACAATAATAATATTCATACCATGAATTTTTTCGATTTTATCATATTCGATTTCAGGGAAAATCAATTGTTCTTTAAGACCAACTGAATAGTTTCCGCGACCATCAAAAGCTTTAGGGCTTACGCCACGGAAGTCACGAACTCGAGGCAAAGCGATATTCATAAATTTATCAAGGAACTGATACATACGAGTTCCACGAAGAGTAACTTTAGCGCCAATAGGCATTCCTGCACGTAATTTCCATGCAGCAAGAGATTTTTTCGCACGAGTCAAAACAGGTTTCTGACCAGCGATAATAGTGAGGTCAGCTACAGCAGAATCTAATGCTTTAGAGTTGTGAGCAGCTTCACCAACACCCATACTAATGATAACTTTTTCAATCTTAGGAAGTTGCATTACATTTTTATAACCGAATTTTTCAGTCATAGCAGGAACAACTTCATTGATATATTTTTCTTGTAATCTATCCACCAAGATATCCTCCTTCCTCAATTATTTTGCTTGGTCTAATGCTTCACCGCATTTTTTGCATACACGAACCATTTTACCATCAATTTCTTTTTTCGCAACACGAGTTGCTTTAGAACAAGCTGGGCAAACTACCATAACTTTAGAAGCAAACATAGGAGCTTCTTTTTCAATGATACCGCCGTTTGGAGCTTTCTGATTAGGTTTAGTGTGACGTTTAATTTTGTTAACGCCTTCAACTACAACTTTATCTTTAGCAGGCATAGCCTGAAGGATTTTACCTTGTTTACCTTTATCTTTACCGGATAATACTAAAACTGTATCACCTTTTTTTACATGCAATTTAGCCTGTGACAAATCTTGGCACCTCCTGTCTATTTATTAAATTACTTCTGGTGCCAGTGAAACGATTTTCATGAAATCTTTGTCACGTAATTCTCTGGCTACCGGGCCAAAAATACGAGTTCCGCGTGGAGTTTTATCATCTTTAATAATAACAGCAGCGTTTTCATCAAAGCGGATATAAGAACCGTCAACACGACGTAAACCCTTTTTAGAACGTACTACTACAGCTTTAACAACGTCACCTTTTTTAACCATTCCACCAGGTGAAGCAGATTTAACTGCAGCTACGATTATATCACCAATGTTGGCATATTTACGATAAGAACCGCCCATTACACGGATACACATAATTTCTTTTGCACCAGTGTTATCACCAACATTCAACATTGTTTGTTGCTGAATCATTGCTTTACCTCCTTCTAAAATTCTATATCAAGTAACAAATTATTTTGCTCTTTCAAGAATTTCAACGAGTCTCCAACGTTTATCTTTAGATAAAGGACGAGTTTCCATAATAGAAACTGTATCTCCTACGTGAGCTTCGTTGTTTTCATCATGTGCTTTAAATTTAACAGTTTTCTTAACTGATTTTTTATAGAGTGGATGACTTTCAGTATCAACTACAGCAACAACAATAGTTTTTTCCATTTTGTCGCTTACAACTTTACCAACTTTAGTCTTGCGTTCATTTCTAATTTCGCTCATTAAAAGAACCTCCTTCCTTCTGCATATCATTTATTATCTATTAGTCTAATCTTAACTATTAAGCTTTTAATTCTTGTTCGCGTTGAATAGTTTTAATACGAGCAATAGTTTTCTTTACTTCTTTGATACGCATAGGGTTTTCAAGCTGACCTGTAGCAAGCTGGAATCTGAGGTTGAATAATTCTTCTTTAAGCGAAGCAAGTTTCTGGTTAAGTTCGCCAGCACTCATTTCACGTATTTCATTAACCTTCATTTACTTCACCCTCCCCTTGCACTTCACGCTTAACAAATTTTGTTTTGATTGGGAGTTTATGGCTTGCAAGACGCATAGCTTCTTTAGCAACTTCTTCGCTAACGCCGCCCATTTCAAACATAATACGACCTGGTTTAACTACTGCTACCCAGTATTCAGGTGAACCTTTACCGCTACCCATACGAGTTTCAGCAGGTTTTGCAGTTACTGGTTTATCAGGGAAGATTTTAATCCAAACCTGACCACCACGTTTAATATAACGAGTCATCGCAATACGAGCTGCTTCGATCTGACGGTTTGTAATCCATGCAGGTTCGAGAGCTTGTAAACCGAATTCACCATGTACTACAGTATTACCTTTATGAGCTTTACCTTTCATAGTACCACGGAACTGTTTACGGTATTTTACTCTTTTAGGTATTAACATTAATCTTCGCTCCCTTCAACAGCTTCTGCTTGTGCAGCAAGTTTCTTTTCAGGAAGAACTTCACCTTTGAAGATCCATACTTTTACGCCAAGACGGCCATAAGTTGTATGTGCTTCAGCTGTACCATAATCAATATCAGCACGTAAAGTATGAAGTGGAATACTACCTTCACGGTAAGATTCACTACGAGCAATTTCAGCACCGCCGAGACGGCCACCTACTGTTACTTTAATACCTTTTGCACCCATACGAATTGTACGGCTAACAGCCTGTTTCATTGCACGACGGAAAGCAACACGACGTTCGAGCTGAGAAGCGATGTTTTCAGCTACGAGTGTAGCATCCATATCTGGCTGTTTAATTTCTGCGATATTAATATCTACGTGTTTATCAGTGTATTTTTTAAGGCCTTTTTTTAGCTGTTCAATACCAGAACCACCACGGCCGATAACCATACCAGGTTTAGCAGTATGAATAGTTAATCTGAGACGATTTTTAGAACGTTCTGTTTCAATTTTAGATACGCCAGCAACTTTTAAAGTTTCTTTTAAGAAGCTACGAATTTTAATATCTTCATGTAAGTTAGCAGCGAAATCTTTACCAGCATACCACTTCGCATCCCAAGTTTTTACGATACCAAGGCGCATACCATGTGGATTAACTTTTTGTCCCAAATCTATTCCCTCCTTCTAATTATTTTTCTTTAACTACGATCGTAACATGAGATGTACGTTTTAAGATTTTGAATGCCTGTCCACGGGAACGTGGGTGAATACGTTTAAGGGTAGGTCCCTGATCAACGAATGCTGTAGCCACATAGAGGTTATCAGGATTCATATCAAAATTATTTTCAGCATTTGCTACTGCTGATTTTAAAACTTTATTAATTACATCAGCACCTGCTTTAGGTGTGAATTTCAATATTGCAAACGCGTCAGCTACGTTTTTGCCACGAATAAGATTCATAACAATACGTACTTTACGCGGAGAAATACGGATATATTTTGCTACTGCTTTAGCTTCCACAGTTGTTCCTCCTTTCAACAATTATCTTAAAGATGTACGTCTTTCTTCGCCAGCATGGCCTTTGTAAGTTCTTGTTGGTGCAAATTCACCAAGTTTATGACCAACCATGTCTTCTGTAACATATACAGGTACATGTTTGCGACCATCATGAACTGCAATTGTATGGCCTACAAATGTAGGAAGGATTGTCGAACTGCGGGACCAAGTTTTAACAACTTTTTTGTCATTAGCTGCATTTAAAGCATCAATTTTCTTTTCAAGGCTTTCTGCAACGTAAGGTCCTTTTTTTACTGATCTTGACAAAATATGTCCTCCTTTCATTTTAGAATAAGGTAATCAATTAAGCTACCTTATTCATAAATTTATTATTTACGACGTTTTGCACGACGTTTAACGATGAGTTTATCAGATGCTTTTTTACGGCGAGTTTTAGCACCCATAGCACATTTACCCCATTTAGTAACAGGATGTTTACGTCCAACTGGGCTACGGCCTTCCCCACCACCATGTGGATGGTCATTAGGGTTCATCGCAACACCACGGTTTTCAGGACGAACGCCTAACCAACGGTTACGACCTGCTTTACCAATTGTGAGGTTTTCATGTTCTAAGTTACCAATCTGACCGATTGTTGCACGGCAATTGATATGGATTTTACGGATTTCACCAGATGGCATACGTAAGAGAGCATAGTTGCCTTCTTTAGCCATAAGCTGAGCAGCTGCACCAGCGGAACGAACCATCTGACCGCCTTTACCGATTTTCATTTCAATGTTGTGTACTAATGTACCAAGTGGAATATTAGCAAGTGGTAATGCATTACCTACTTTAATATCTGCTTCTGGACCGGATACAATCTGGTCACCAACTTTTAATCCATCTGGAGCTAAGATGTAACGTTTCTCACCATCGAAATAGTTAAGAAGTGCGATACGAGCGCTACGGTTTGGATCATATTCTATAGTAGCAACGCGTGCTGGAACACCATCTTTATTACGTTTGAAATCGATTACACGATATAAACGTTTGTGTCCGCCGCCTTGATGTCTTACTGTTAAACGGCCCTGGAAGTTACGACCACCGTTCTTTTTAAGACTTTCAACCAAGGATTTCTCAGGTTTTTTTGCTGTAATTTCTTCGAAAGAAGAAACAGTCATAAATCTTCTACCTGCAGAATAAGGTTTAAAACTCTTTACTGCCACTTAATTAACCTCCTTTTTATTTTTTACTTAAGCTTGGAAGAACTCGATAGTTTCTCCAGCTGCAAGTTTTACGATTGCTTTTTTATAGTCAGAACGTTTGCCAAGATTACGGCCCATACGTTTTACTTTACCAAGAACGTTAACTGTATTTACGGATTCAACTTTTACGTTGAAGATAGTAGATACTGCTTTGGCAATTTCAATTTTGTTAGCTTCTTTAGCAACTACAAATACGTATTTGCCTTCTTCCATCAATTCAGTTGTCATTTCTGTAACAAGCGGTCTGATAATGATATCTCTAGCTTCCATTATGCTAATACCTCCTCAATACGTGTAATAGCATCTTTAGTAATGAAGAGTTTGTTATGATTTAAGATATCATATACATTTAATCCGCAAGAACTGATAGCTTTTACACCAGGGATATTGCGAGAAGATTTCTCTACGTTTTCTACTACATCAGCAGTAACGATAAGAGCTTTCTCTGCAACGTTGAAATCGCTCATCATTTTTACAACTTCTTTTGTTTTAGGAGCTGCGAAATCTAAGCTTTCTAATACAATGAAATCACCATTGTTTACTTTATCTGTTAAAGCGCATTTAATTGCTAAACGACGCTGTTTACGAGGCATTCTGAATGCATAGGAACGAGGAGATGGACCAAAAACTGTACCACCGCCTACCCAAAGTGGGGAACGGGTGCTTCCGCTACGAGCACGACCTGTACCTTTTTGTTTCCAAGGTTTACGACCGCCACCGCGTACTAAACCTCTAGTTTTTGTTGCATGCGTTCCTAAACGCTGAGCTGCCAACTGCATTACAACTGCTTGATGAACAAGACCTTCGTTAACTTCAACGCCAAATACGCTTTCATTTAATTCGATATCACCGATCTGCTGGCCGGCAACTGTATAAACTGCTACTTTAGGCATAATATAGCATATCCTCCTTCCAATTATTATTTCTTAGGTTTAACTGTATCTTTAATTACAACAAAGCTATTTTTAGCACCAGGAATAGCACCTTTGATTAAAATAAGGTTACGGTCTGCATCAACACGTACAACGCTTAAACGCTGAACTGTAACTTTAGCGCCACCCATACGGCCTGGTAATTTTTTACCTTTTAGTACACGTCCACCATGACCAGAAATCATAGCACCTGTAGAACCTGGTTCACGATGAGATTTAGAACCGTGACCCATAGGACCTCTAGCAAAGTTATGACGTTTAATACCGCCGGCAAAACCTTTACCTTTGGAAGTACCAGTAACATCAACTAAATCACCGGCACCAAATATGTCAACGCTGATGGAGTCACCAGCTTTATATTCAGGAACATCTGCAAGGCGTAATTCACGAATAAATTTTACTGGTTCAACGCCAGCTTTTGCGAAATGGCCTTTCATTGGTTTAGTTACATTTTTTTCTTTAACTGTTCCAAAGCCAATCTGAACGGCATTGTAGCCATCAGTTTCAACAGTTTTGCTCTGAAGAACAACATTTTTACCGGATTCTACAACTGTAACAGGAACTACTTTACCTTCTTCAGTAAAGATTTGAGTCATGCCAAGTTTTTTACCTAAAATTACTTTTGCCATCTATTGCCACCTCCTCTTACAATTTAATTTCGATATCCACACCTGCTGGCAAATCTAAACGCATTAAAGCGTCAACAGTTTTAGATGTTGGTTCTAAAATATCAATAAGACGTTTGTGAGTTCTCATTTCGAACTGTTCACGAGAGTCTTTATTAACATGTGGAGATCTTAAAATTGTAAAAATATTTTTTTCGGTAGGCAATGGAATAGGACCAGATACCATTGCACCTGTTCTTTTAGCTGTTTCAACAATTTTAACGGAGCTCTGATCAAGTGCTTTATGATCATATGCTTTTAAACGAATTCTGATTTTCTGCTGTTTAGCCAAATTATTTTCCTCCTTGTCGCCCAGATTCATGACCCGGACAATTTCTCCACGCCAGTTCCCTTGCCTTATGCAAGCAATCTGCCGCGTCATCGCATTTTAAAAGAACTTTATATAAGGGCAGCAAAATGCCGCCCTTATATAAATTAATTATTAAAAGTAATAAGCTTAAGCTTGAAATTATTCGTCGATTTCGATTACACGACCAGCGCCTACTGTATGGCCACCTTCACGAATAGCGAAGCGAAGACCTTTTTCAATAGCGATTGGAGTGATAAGTTCGATAGACATTTCAATGTTATCGCCAGGCATAACCATTTCAGTACCTTCTGGAAGAGTTACAACACCAGTAACGTCAGTAGTACGGAAATAGAACTGTGGACGATAGTTGGAGAAGAATGGAGTATGACGTCCACCTTCTTCTTTAGTAAGAACGTAAACCTGAGCTTTGAATTTTTTGTGTGGATGAATAGTACCAGGTTTAGCAAGTACTTGACCACGTTCAATTTCTTTACGGTCTACACCACGAAGTAATGCACCGATGTTGTCACCAGCAACAGCGCTATCAAGCATTTTGCGGAACATTTCGATACCAGTTACAGTAGTGGATTTCTTTTCTTCGGAAAGACCAACGATTTCAACAGTGTCACCAAGTTTGAGTTCACCACGTTCTACACGGCCAGTAGCAACTGTACCACGACCAGTGATTGTGAATACGTCTTCAACTGGCATTAAGAATGGTTTATCAGTGTCACGAGTTGGAGTTGGGATATAATCATCAACAGCTTGCATTAATTCAAGAATTTTTTCTTTAGCAGCTGCATCGCCTTCAAGAGCTTGAAGAGCGGAACCAGTTACTACAGGGATATCATCACCTGGGAAGTCATAGCTGGAAAGAAGTTCACGAACTTCCATTTCAACGAGTTCGAGAAGTTCAGGATCGTCAACCTGGTCAGCTTTGTTAAGGAATACAACGATTGCAGGAACACCAACCTGACGAGCAAGAAGAATGTGTTCACGAGTCTGTGGCATAGGGCCATCAGCAGCGCTAACAACGAGGATAGCACCGTCCATCTGAGCAGCACCAGTGATCATGTTTTTAACATAGTCAGCATGGCCTGGGCAGTCAACGTGTGCATAGTGTCTGCTGTCAGTTTCATATTCAACGTGTGCAGTGTTGATTGTAATACCACGTTCACGTTCTTCTGGAGCTTTATCAATCATGCTGTAATCTTCGAACTGAGCCATACCTTTTTCAGATAAAACTTTAGTGATAGCAGCAGTTAAAGTAGTTTTACCATGGTCAACGTGACCGATTGTACCAATGTTTACATGTGGTTTAGTTCTTTCAAACTTCTGTTTAGCCATTTAATTAATTTCCTCCTTTATTATTCGCCTTTTGTTTTAGCGACAATAGCATCAGATATATTTTTAGGAACTTCATCATAGTAAGAAACTTCCATGGAGTAGTTCCCACGACCCTGTGTTTTAGAGCGTAAGTCGGTTGCATAACCGAACATTTCAGAAAGTGGAACAAATGCGTTGATTACTTGTACACCATTGCGTGGTTCCATACCTTCGATACGACCACGACGGGAGTTTAAGTCACCAATTACATCGCCCATGTATTCTTCAGGAACAGTAACTTCAACTTTTACATATGGTTCTAATAATACTGGATTTGCTTTTAATGCACCAGCTTTGAATGCCATAGAACCTGCAACTTTGAAGGCCATTTCTGAGGAGTCAACTTCATGATAAGAACCATCATAAACGATAGCTTTGATATCAACCATTGGATAACCAGCAACAACACCGTTTTCCATAGCTTCTTTGATACCATTTTCGATTGGTCCGATGTATTCTTTAGGAATAGCACCACCAACGATTTTGCTTTCGAAGGAGAAACCTTCACCTGGATCTTGTGGAATGAGTTCAATCCAGCAATGACCATACTGACCTTTACCACCGGACTGACGAACGAATTTACCTTCAGATTTAACTGTTTTGCGGATTGTTTCACGATAAGCAACCTGTGGTTTACCTACTTTACAATCTACTTTAAATTCGCGGCTCATACGGTCTACGATAATATCGAGATGTAATTCACCCATACCAGAGATAATTGTCTGTCCAGTTTCAGCATCAGTTCTTACACGGAATGTAGGATCTTCTTCTGCTAATTTCTGGAGAGCAATACCCATTTTTTCCTGGTCAGCTTTAGTTTTTGGTTCTACAGCTACGGAAATAACTGGATCTGGGAATTCCATAGATTCGAGAATGATTGGATGATTTTCATCGCAAAGTGTATCACCTGTTGTAGTATCTTTAAGACCTACAGCAGCAGCGATATCACCGCTGTAAACAACTTCAATTTCTTTACGGTTGTTTGCATGCATCTGTAAAATACGTCCGATACGTTCTTTTTTGCCTTTTGTAGAGTTAAATACATAAGAACCAGCATTTAATGTACCGGAGTAAACACGGAAGAATGCGAGTTTACCAACAAATGGGTCAGCCATAATTTTGAATGCTAACGCTGCGAATGGTTCTTCGTCGCTAGATTCGCGTTTGTCTTCTTCATTTGTATCAGGATTTATACCTTTGATTGCTGGAATATCAACTGGAGCTGGCATATAGTCAACAACAGCATCAAGCATAGGCTGAATACCTTTATCTTTGTAAGAAGAACCGCAAACTACTGGAGTAATTTCGCAAGCGATTGTAGCTTTACGAATTGCAGCTTTGATTTCTTCTTCAGTGAGTTCTTCACCTTCAAGATATTTCATCATTAATTCATCATCTGTTTCTGCAACAGAATCAAGCATTTTCTGACGATATTCTTCAGCTTTTTCTTTATATTCAGCTGGAATTTCTACGGATTCAGGTTCTTTTGTATAATCTTCTTCGTAGATTACAGCTTTCATTTTAATTAAGTCAATAAGACCTTGGAAAGTATCTTCAGATCCGATTGGAATCTGAATAGCAACTGGATGTGCGTTAAGACGTTCAACCATCATTTTGAGAACATTATAGAAGTCAGCACCGATGATATCCATTTTGTTAACGTATACCATACGAGGTACATGATATCTTTCAGCTTGACGCCAAACTGTTTCAGATTGAGGTTCAACACCGCTTTTTGCGGATAATACAGTAACAGCACCATCAAGTACTTTAAGAGAGCGTTCTACTTCAACTGTGAAATCCACGTGGCCTGGTGTATCAATGATGTTAATACGATGGTTTTTCCAATGGCAAGTTGTAGCAGCAGAAGTAATTGTAATACCTCTTTCTTTTTCCTGTGCCATCCAGTCCATTGTTGCTCCACCTTCATGAACTTCACCCATTTTATGAAGTATACCTGTGTAGAACAGAATACGCTCTGTAGTAGTGGTTTTACCAGCATCAATATGTGCTATAATACCAATGTTACGAGTTTTTTCGAGTGAAAACGCTCTTGCCACTTACTCATCGCTCCTTATATTATACAAAAGATACTTTAAAATTACCAACGATAATGAGCAAATGCTTTATTAGCTTCAGCCATTTTATGAGTATCTTCTTTTTTCTTAATTGCTGCACCTGTGTTATTAGCAGCATCCATTAATTCGCCGGAAAGACGTTCGTTCATAGTTTTTTCACCACGAAGTCTAGCATAGTTAACAATCCAACGAATACCAAGTGTCATACGACGATCCTGACGAACTTCTACAGGAACTTGGTAGTTAGCACCACCAACACGGCGAGCACGAACTTCTAATACTGGCATAACATTTTTCAATGCAGTTTCAAAAACTTCCATTGGGTCTTTACCAGTTTTTTCTTTTATAATGTCAAATGCATCATATACAACTTTCTCAGCAACACCTTTTTTACCGGAAAGCATAACTTTATTTATGAATTTAGTTACAACCTTGGATTTGTACACCGGATCTGGTAATACATCTCTTTTAGGTACGGAACCTTTTCTTGGCATTACTACCCCTCCTTGTCATAGTCTTCAATGTTTTAAGTAATTATTTTTTCTTAGGACGTTTTGCACCGTATTTAGATCTTCCTTGTTCACGGTTTTGAACACCTGCAGTATCCAAAGAACCACGAATGATGTGATAACGCACACCTGGTAAGTCTTTTACACGACCGCCTCTAATTAAAACAACACTATGTTCCTGAAGATTGTGACCAATACCAGGGATATAAGCTGTTACTTCAATACTATTCGTTAAACGAACACGGGCAACTTTACGCAATGCGGAGTTTGGTTTTTTAGGAGTAGTAGTATATACTCTTGTGCAAACACCACGTTTCTGCGGGCAATTTTTTAATGCCGGTGCTGTAGATTTTTCCTGCATGCTCTGTCTGCTTTTACGAATCAACTGATTTATTGTAGGCATACATGCACCTCCTTCCTCAAATTTCCAAAGGCTTCAAAGCCCTATCCTTGTTTCGGATATTTTAGATTAAGAAATCTCACTTGCTGTGAGATTTTCAGCTTAGTTAACGGTATCCCTTAAAGTAATGCTACCGCAGCAGCTCCTACTTCAATGTTACAGGATTTACCTAGTTCAGCCATTGTATTTCCAAAAATCATTTCTACATTTTTAGTCATACAAAGCTCTTTTAAAGGGCTTAAAACTCTATCATCTGCGTCATCTGCTATGTAAACACATTTCGCTAAATCGTTTTTCACCGCTTTAGTAACTTGTTTTATGCCAATAACGCGTTTAGCATTTTTCAGTGTAACTGTCATTTTATCACTCCTAAATACTAACTGACAGATTTCAGGCACTCATTAATATTATCATCATTAAAAAGCATTGTCAACACATATTTTATAAGTATTTTTATTAACACGGCTCCTGGCGTATCATATAAAAATGTAAAAGTCGTAAAAACCCTTATAAACAAAGGCTTTATGGCATCTTACTTTCTAATTTATTAAATTTTAAGAAAATATTTTTATTTACATACCTTTTACATTAGACACTTGTTTTTGATAGAAAGATTTTATTTTTCACCTAATATTATCGTAAAAAGCACAAAAAGGACACCGGATAATATCCAGTGTCCTTTAATAGCTTATCAACTTTACTTAAAATAAAATTATTTAAGTTCTACAGTTGCGCCAGCTTCTTCTAATTTAGCTTTTAAAGCTTCAGCGTCTTCTTTGGAAGCGCCTTCTTTAACAGGAGCAGGAGCACCGTCAACTAAAGCTTTAGCTTCTTTTAAGCCAAGGCCAGTTACTTCACGAACAACTTTGATTACGTTGATTTTTTTGTCGCCAGCGGAAGCAAGAATTACATCGAATTCAGTTTTTTCTTCAGCAGCAGCAGCACCAGCTGCAGGAGCAGCAGCTACAGCTACAGGAGCAGCAGCGCTAACACCAAATTTTTCTTCCATAGCTTTTACAAGTTCGGATAATTCAAGAACAGTCATTTCTTCAATGGCTTGCATAATTTCTTCTTTAGTCATTTTTATATTCCTCCAAATTTAAAACATTAATTTCATTTTATTTTTATATTATTTATATAGAGAGAGTCTGCTTATGCAGATTCTTTCTGAGCGCGGATTGCATCAAGCACATATACTGCATTGCGAATAGTACCCTGAAGTACGTTGACAACGCCAGAGATAGGAGCTTGCATACTGCCAAGAACTTTCGCGATGAGAACTTCGCGGGATGGTAGGGATGCCAAAGCTTTAACTTCTTCAACATTGATAACTTTACCTTCAACAAGACCAGCTTTAATAGTTAAAACTTCTGTGTTTTCAAGTTTGTTTTCTTTGATGAATTCATATATAACTTTAGCTGGAGCTACAGCATCATCAGCGGATACTGCAAGAGCAGTAGTACCGTTAAGAACTGGATCTAAACCTTCTAAGCCAATTTCATTTGCAGCAATACGAACCATTGTATTTTTTACAACATGATAAGTAACACCTGCTTCACGAAGTTTAGCACGAAGTTTCATATCTTGAGCTACAGTTAAACCTCTATAACCTGTTAATACAGCACCTTTTGCAGAGCTAAGTTGTTCTTTAAGACCTGCAACTGCGGCCTGTTTTTCTGGACGAATGTTTGCCATTTACATGACACCCCCTCTCAAATGAGAAATATTTATTACGAAACCAAAAAACGGTCTCTAGTGAGGACCAGAGACCGCAAAGTTTTCATGCCTTGCCAAGTATCTGACCTCGGCAGGCTATATTATGTTACAAATAATGTAACACCTGCTGTCTTAAGTCGCTTTACTAAATGAATATTAAATTATTCAGCTTTAGCAGCTTTGAAGTTTGTGTTTACAGTAACAGCTGGGCCCATAGTTGTGCTAACTGTGATGTTACGCATATACTGACCTTTAGCTGCTGCTGGTTTAACTTTTACTAATGTGTCAAGAAGAACCTGTAAGTTTTCAACAAGTTTTGCATTGTCGAAAGAAACTTTACCGATTGGCACATGTACGTTACCAGCTTTATCTGTTCTATATTCAACTTTACCTGCTTTAATTTCATTAACAGCTTTTGTTAAATCCATTGTAACAGTACCAAGTTTAGGGTTTGGCATTAAGCCACGAGGACCAAGGATTTTACCTAAACGACCTACAACACCCATCATATCAGGAGTTGCTACTGTAACATCGAAGTCACACCAGCCCTCTTTGATTTTTGCAACGAGTTCATCAGAACCAACGAAGTCAGCTCCAGCAGCTTCTGCTTCAGCAACTTTATCGCCTTTAGCAAAAACTAAAACTCTTTTAGATTTACCAGTACCATGTGGTAATACAACGGCACCGCGAACTTGCTGATCTGCATATTTAGGGTTAACACCTAAACGAACAGCTACATCAACACTTTCATCAAATTTAGCAGTAGCAGTTTTTTTAACTACTTCAATAGCTTCTGCTAAATCATATGCTTTACCAGCTTCAACTAATTTAGCTGCGTCCTGGTATTTTTTACCAAATTTAGCCATTATTAAAATTCTCTCCTTTGTGGTTTTAACGGTATAAGCCTCCCACAGTCAAGTATCTTACATCAACTAATAAAATTAGTCAACGATTTCGATACCCATGCTGCGTGCAGTACCTTCGATCATGCGAGTTGCAGCTTCGATATCTGCAGCATTGAGGTCTTGCATTTTGCTTTCAGCAATTTTCATTGCTTCAGCACGTGGTAATTTAGCCACTTTCTTTTTATTAGGTTCACCAGATGCTTTTTCAATGCCAGCTGCTTTCTTTAATAACACAGCTGCTGGTGGAGTTTTTGTAACAAAAGTAAAGGATCTATCTTCAAAAACTGTAATTTCTACTGGAATAATTAAACCGCCCTGTTTAGCAGTTCTTTCGTTGAATTCTTTAACGAAAGCCATGATATTTACACCAGCCTGACCTAAAGCAGGACCAACTGGAGGAGCAGGAGTAGCTTTACCAGCGAGAACTTGCAATTTTACAAGTTTAACAACTTTTTTTGCCATTGTTATTTACACCTCCTTAGGATTATGGAATATAACTATATGTTATATTTGAATTTGCTGATTTATATTTTTTCTATCTGATCGAAATCTGCTTCAATTGCAGTTTCACGACCAAACATATCAACAACGCCTTTAATCTTACTCTTACTATAATCAATTTCTGTTATAGTTGCAACAAAATTTTCAAAAGCACCAGAAGTAATGTTTACTTGGTCTCCCACTTCAACATCAAGTTCTGTTGGTTTATCCATACCCATTGCTTTTAAAATTCTATTTGCTTCTTCTTCAGTTAATGGAACAGGTTTTGTATTTGAACCTACAAATCCTGTAACGCCTGGTGTATTTCTTACAATATACCAAGAACGTTCATCAACTATCATTTCAAGTAAGACATAACCTGGAAAAATTTTTCTTTCTACTACTTTTTCTTTGCCATTTCTCTTTTCAGTCTCTTTTTCTACAGGCACGATTACATTGAAGATTTTGTCTTCCATGCCCATGGAGTGGATTTTTCTTTCAAGATTGGCTTTTACTTTGTTTTCATAACCGGAATATGTATGTATAACATACCATTTCTTTTCTAATTCCATGCCAAGGGACAAGACATCTCCACCTCCTGTAATTATCGTAAAATGAGATCAAATATACGGGCAAAAACAGTATCACATATCCAAATTAAAGCACAAATAAATGCCACTGCAACGAAAACTACTCCTGTATAAGAAACCAGTTCTCTGCGAGTAGGCCAAACAACTTTTTTTAACTCACTTTTTACACCAGATAAAAATCCTATTATTCCGGATTTTTCCTGATTTACTGGAGTATTTTCATTCTGTGCCATTTCTTCACTTCCTCACACTACTACAAAGGAAAACCTTATTTTGTTTCTCTGTGTAAAGTATGTTTTTTACAGAATTTGCAATACTTTTTCATTTCAATTCTATCAGGATTATTTTTTTTGTTTTTATTAGTCTGATAGTTGCGCTGTTTGCATTCAGTGCAGGCTAAAGTAACAGCATTGCGCATCTCATGCACCCCTCTTTACATCATTTAGTATAATATTCGTTCGTCTTATAAACGTCGCCTATATAATTTATCACAATTAAAAACATGTGTCAAATAAATAACACGACTTCAGGCGAAATTGAACTACCAAAAACGCCTGACACTGAAAATATTATCATTTTTCATTGAATATTTATATGGTATATTCAAAGGCTACCAACATAAATAAAGCCCCTATTAAGGGGTTGTTGTTTTAATTGGTGGCGGCGCAGAGATTCGAACTCCGGACACTGCGGGTATGAACCGCATGCTCTAGCCAACTGAGCTACGCCGCCATATTATATTTTCTGGAGCTGATGACCGGGATTGAACCGGTGACCTTATCCTTACCAAGGATACGCTCTACCGACTGAGCTACACCAGCAAAATCGGTTTTGGTTGCGGGGAGAGGACTTGAACCTCTGGCCTTCGGGTTATGAGCCCGACGAGCTACCAACTGCTCCACCCCGCGATTTGGTAAAGAATATGGAGCTGGCGAGAGGAATCGAACCCCCAACCTGCTGATTACAAGTCAGCTGCTCTGCCAATTGAGCTACACCAGCGTTTCTCGCTTTCGTTTGTCAGCACCGTGCTGACAGGTAATAATGTTATCATAAGATAATTCATTTGTAAACCCCTTTTTTTAAAAAAAGTTAAAAAAAAGTTAAAAAAAGTTGTTTTCAAGTATAAAAATTATGCTTATATATATTAATTAAGGATATCTTTTTTATTGATTTTATTTCCAAAAATCTTTATTTTTTTCTTCAAAAAAGCTATATTCTTCATTGACTAGCCATATAAACTCTTTTATAATCAATCACGATTTAACAAATATTTTTGATTTAATTTATTTTGCTAATACATAATAAAAATTGTATAATAGGTATCATATATTATGTATTTAATATATATAAATTACATAAATATATTAGATTGGAGTTAGATTAATGTTAGAATTAAAAAATCTATCATTTTCTGTTAATGATGGAAATAAAACAAAACAAATTCTTAAAGATATCAATTTAGTTATTGATGATAAAAAATTTACAGTAATCACAGGTCCAAATGGTGGTGGTAAATCTACATTAGCCAAAATCATCATGGGCATTGAAAAACCAACTAGCGGAAAAATCTTCTTTAATGGTGAAGATATAACTGATTGGGATATTACTAAACGAGCTTTAGCTGGTATTAGTTTTGCTTTCCAACAACCAGTTCGCTTCAAAGGAATTGGTGTTAAAGATTTACTCAGCCTAGCAGCTGGAGAAAAATTATCTACTAGTGGCGCTTGCACTTATCTTTCTGAAGTAGGTCTTTGCGCTGCTGATTATGTAAATCGTGAAGTAGATACTTCCCTATCTGGTGGCGAAATTAAACGCATTGAAATCGCTACTATCTTAGCTCGTAAACAAACTAAATTAGCTGTTTTTGATGAACCTGAAGCTGGTATTGATTTATGGAGCTTCCAAAAACTCATCAGTGTTTTTGAAAAATTACACGAACAACAACAATCCATTATGATTATTTCCCATCAAGAACGCATCTTAAATATAGCTGACCAAATTGTATTAGTTGCAAATGGCTCCATTAAACAAATTGGCACAAAAGAAGAAATCATGCCTCAACTTATGGAAGTTGCTGGTGTTTGTGATTTCTATAAAAAATAGGAGGACTCCTCATGTTAGATAATCTAGAAAAAGATTTATTAGAAAAAGTAGCTGGTATTAAAGATAAACCACAAGGTGCTTATAATATCCGTTTAAATAGTAAAGCTGTTGATAGAGCTTCTAGTAAAAATATAACTATAACTAAAAAAGAAGATAAAGATGGCATTGATATCCGCATTGCTCCAGGAACAAAAAAAGAAGTTTGTTACATTCCTGTAATCATGGATAAATCTGGCGTTAATGAATTAGTATATAATGACTTTTTCATCGGTGATGATTGTGATGTAACCATTGTCGCTGGCTGTGGTATCCATAACTGTGGCAATGCAGACTCCGAACATGATGGTATTCATGCTTTTTATATAGGTAAAAATTCTAAAGTAAAATATTTAGAAAAACATTATGGTTCTGGCGATGGTGATGGTAAACGCATCATGAACCCTACTACCATTGTTGAAATGGACGAAAATTCCTATATGGAAATGGAAACAACTCAAATTCGTGGTATAAATTCTACAAAAAGAATTACTAAAGGAACTGTTGGTAAAAATTCCACTTTAATTGTAAAAGAAAAACTTTTAACACATGGCAATCAATATGCAGAAAGTGATTTTGAAGTAAATTTAGATGGAGAAAATTCCCACTCTAATATTATCTCTCGAGCTGTAGCTCAAGAAAAATCAAAACAAATCTTCATTGCTAAAATCTATGGTAATAACAAATGCCATGGTCATTCTGAATGTGATGCTATCATCATGGACGATGCTACAATTTCTGCAATTCCTGAAATCAAAGCAAATCACCCTGAATCAAATTTAATTCATGAAGCAGCTATCGGTAAAATTGCAGGAGAACAATTAATAAAATTAATGAGCTTAGGCTTAACTGAAAAAGAAGCTGAAAATCAAATCATAAACGGTTTCTTAAAATAAAATATAAAAGACTCCAAACAAAATATATCGTTTGGAGTCTTTTTTTGCAGGAAATAAAATTTTTAAAACGAATATTATTTATTGATTAAGATTTATTTAGGAGGCTTTTTCATGAAAAAACTAATTACTATATTTTCATTATTAGCAATTATGCTCTTTAGTATATCTACAGCCTTTGCTGCTAATGAGAAAATCACCATGATGGATGAAGATTATAATTTAAAAAATATCCATACATTAGCTATTTATACACCAAGCTACAAACCTTCCGCATTAAGCATTGAACGTAAAGCTAAATTACCTAATGCTCCAGAATTAATCACTCCTGATATGTTGACAGACGTTATCTTCAAAGTAGCTAAAGAAGATGAAGTTACTTATACTTTATTATCTGATAAAGATGTAATCCAAAATATAAAAGCTACTACAGGTACTGATATCACTACTTTGTCCAATCGTGAAGCACTAGCTATCTATAAAGAAAATATTAAAAATTATGCTGATGCTTATGTAATTTTCACATTTGCTAATGATAGCCGTGTAGTTATGTTTGCTGATGTTTATGATGCTAAAGACAATCATTGGATTTGTTCTTATCAAATAATCGGCGGAGATACTGAAGATGATAATTTAGAAAATTATTCAATGTTTATGCATAAGTTCTTCCGTACTTTAACTATTCAAAGCCAAAAATAAACATAGTTTATAAATATTAATTTATGGTATATATATTCTTTTAGTTTATATATACCATTTTTTATTAAAAATTTTTAAAAAAACTATTGAAATTTTATACGATTGAGTTGTATAATTATAACCACCTTATTTTGTTAGCGTTTTTTTTATTTTGTGTTATAATTTATTTACATGTTAACACTGCATATCTTTAATTATATTGAAGCGTTAATATTTAACTTTTAAAAATGGAGGATATCATGATTAGAGTAAGTATTATTGGTGCTACTGGATATGCTGGTGCAGAACTTTTACGTTTACTGTACAACCACCCCCAAGTTCAAGTAGTGCATATAACTTCAGAAAGTTATACTGGTAAAAAAATTTCTGAAGTATATCCTCACTTACGAGGATTATATGACCAAGAATTAATCAGTATGAAAGATATGGATACTATCGCAAACGATAGCGATTTTGTATTTATTGGTCTTCCTCATGGTCATGCTATGGAAGTAGGTAAAGCTTTAGCCGATACTAATGTTCGCATTATTGATTTAGGTGCTGATTATCGCTTTGATGATACAGATATCTATGAAGCATGGTATAAAGTAGCTCATACACATAAAGACGCACCTCGTGTTTATGGTTTAGCTGAACTTTATCGCGAAGATATTAAAAATGCTAAAATTATTGGTAATGCTGGTTGCTATACTACTGCTAGTATCTTAGCTTTAGCACCACTTGTAAAAAATGAATTTATTGAACCAAATACTATTATTGTTGATGCTAAATCTGGTACTTCTGGTTCTGGTCGTTCAGCTAAACAAATGACACATTACCCTGAGCTTTATGATAATTTCAAAGCTTATGGCGTAGCTACACATCGTCATACACCTGAAATCGAACAGGCTTTAGGTCATTTATGTCATCGTAAAGTTACTTTGAACTTCACACCTCATCTAGTACCAATGTCTAGAGGAATTTTAAGCACTTGCTATACTAATATCAAACAATGGGTTACTCCAGAAATGATAGATAAAGCATACACTGATATGTATGGCGATGAATATTTCATTCGCTTATTAGGTAGAGGTGCTTACCCATCTACTAAAGAAGTTCGTGGTTCTAACTTCTGCGATATCGGTTGGCATATTGACCTTAGAACAGGTCGCATTATCGTCCTTTCCGCTATTGATAATTTAGTAAAAGGCGCCGCAGGTCAAGCTATTCAAAACTTTAATATTGCTTGCGGTTTTGATGAAAAAACAGGATTGGATTTCACTCCAATTTATCCATGATATTTCGATAACTCGGAGGTATATTTTATGATAAAAAAAGATACTCAAGGTGTAACGTTTGCCAAAGGTTTCACTGCAGCAGGCGTTAAAGCTGGCATAAAAAAAAGCGGTAACTTAGACGTTGCTGTTATCTATACAAAAACTCAAGCTGTTGTAGCGGGTACATTCACTCAAAATAAAGTAGCTGCTGCTCCAGTTTATGTATCTAAAGAAGTTGTTGCTACAGGAACTGCTCATGCAATCGTAGCTAATGCTGGTTGTGCTAATGCATGCACTGGTCAACAAGGTTTAGATGATGCTCACAAAATGGCACAAATCGCAGCTGATGAACTCGGTGTTAATGCTGATGATGTAATCGTTGGTTCCACTGGTGTTATCGGTGTTAATTTGCCAATGGATAAACTTGAAGCTGGTATCAAAGATGCTGTAGCTAATTTATCTGCTGATGGCAGTGATAATGCTGGTAGAGCTATCATCACTACTGATACTCATAGCAAAAGTGTAACTTGCGAATTTGAATTATCTGGTAAAACAGTTCGCATGGGCGCTATCGCAAAAGGTTCTGGTATGATTCGTCCTAATATGGCTACAATGCTTTGCTATATTACTACTGATATTGCTATCGACCAAGCGCTTTTACAAAAAGCTATATCTGGTTGCGTAGAAAAATCCTTCAACATGATTTCCGTTGATGGTGATATGAGTACAAATGATATGGTAATCGTACTCGCTAACGGCGAAGCAAATAATGCAAAAATCACAGAAGAAAACGCTGATTATCAAATCTTCTTTGATAAACTCATGATGCTTTGCACAGAACTTGCAAAACAAATTGCAGCTGATGGTGAAGGTGCTAGCAAATTCTTAACAATCAATGTAAAAGGTGCAAAATCTTTTGCTGATGCTAAAACTGTAGGTATGGCAATTGCTAATTCCCCACTTGTAAAAACTGCATTCTTCGGTGAAGACCCTAACTGGGGACGTGTAATCTGTGCTGTTGGTTACTCTGGTGCAGATATGGTTCCTGAAAAAACTGTTGTAAAATTCGGTGGCATTACTATTTTTGCTAATGGTACTGGTGCAACTTATGATGAAAAAGCTCTCGCTCATGTTATGAAACAAAAAGATATCGTTATCGATATTGAATTAAACATGGGACAAGAAGATGCTACAGTTTGGAGTTGTGACCTTTCTTACGAATATGTAAAAATCAATGGGGAGTATCACACCTGATGAGTAATTTAAATAATTTTTCCGCAGAAGATAAGGCTTCTATTCTAGTAGAAGCCCTTCCATATATTCAAGAATTCTACGGCAAAACCATCGTTATCAAATACGGTGGTAATGCCATGATAAACGATACTTTAAAAGAACAAGTAATGAAAGATATCGTACTTATGAAATATGTTGGTATTCGCCCTGTAATCGTTCATGGTGGCGGTCCTGATATCACATCTTTCTTAAAAAAATTCGGCAAAGTAACTGAATTTGTAAGCGGTCTTCGCGTTACTGATAAAGAAACTGTGCAAATCGCTGAAATGGTACTTGCTGGTAAAATCAATTCTGAAATCGTAAACCGTTTAAATCGCCTCGGTATTCGTGCTGTTGGTTTAAGTGGTAAAGATTCAGATTTAATCATCGCTCATAAAAAATTAGCAGAAGTACATAATGGTACAGACGCTGTTGAACAAGTAGATATCGGTTATGTTGGTGAAGTAGAAAAAATCAATACAGCTTTAATCAATGATTTACTAGATAATGATTATGTTCCTGTAATCGCTCCAATCGGTGCAGGTCATGCAGATGAATCATTTAATATCAATGCTGATTATGTAGCTGCTGAAGTTGCTGGTGCACTTCAAGCTGAAAAACTTTTACTCTTAACTGATACTAAAGGAATTTATCGCGATTTTGAAGATAAATCTTCCTTTATCTCTACACTCACTCAAAGCGAAGCTAAAAAACTCATCAATGATGGCAGTATCGGCGGTGGCATGATACCAAAAGTAGAAGCATGTCTTCATGCTCTTGATAGCGGTACTGGCAAAGCTTGTATCATTGATGGTCGCGAAGCTCATTCTTTAATTCTCGAATTATTTACTTCTCAAGGTATCGGTACAGAAGTAGTTCGTTAATTCGACAAAAGGAGAATTTATATGTTAACTAATGAAGAAATATTCGCCAAAGACAAAAGCGATTATTTGCCTGTCTTTGCTCGTTATAATATAGTTTTAGACCATGGCGATGGTCCATATGTTTATGATACAAAAGGTAAAAAATATATCGACTTTTTAGCTGGCATTGCCGTAAATGTAGTTGGTCATAATTATAAACCACTCGTTGAAGCAGTTTCTCAACAAGCTAGCAAAATGATTCATTGCTCCAATCTTTATTACACTGAAGTTCAAGTTGAAGCAGCAGAAAAACTCAAAAAATTAAGTGGCATGGATAAAGTCTTCTTCGGAAATTCCGGTGCAGAAGCTAATGAAGGTGCTATCAAACTTGCTCGTAAATACGCAACTAATATTAACCCAGAAAAAATTCAAATAATCTCTGCGCTTCATAGTTTCCATGGACGTACACTTGCTACATTGACTGCTACAGGTCAAGATCATTATCATCATGGCTTTGGTCCATTACCTGCTGGTTTTGACTATGTACCATACAATGATATTCAAGCACTTGAAGCAAAAATGAGTGATAAAACTTGTGCTGTAATGCTTGAAGCTATCCAAGGTGAAGGTGGCGTTCATGTTCCTGATCCAGATTATTTACCAAAAGTACGTGCTTTATGCGACAAATACAATGCCGTTTTAATCTTCGATGAAGTTCAATGCGGTATGGGTCGTACTGGTACATTCTTTGGTTGTCAACAATTTGGTGTAAAACCAGATATTGTAACACTCGCTAAAGGCTTAGCTGGTGGTGTACCAATCGGTGCTTTCATGGCTACAGACAAAGTTGCTAATGCATTCCACGCTGGAGACCATGGTTCTACATTCGGTGGTAATCCTCTTGCTTGTGCAGCTGCTTGCGTTGTTTTAGACGCTTTAATTGATGGCAATCTCATGGAAAATGCCAAAGAAATCGGTGCTTATCTTCAATCTAAATTTGAAGAATACAAAGCAAAATATCCAAATTTAATCAAAGAAGTTCGTGGACGTGGTTTAATTTTAGGCATGGAACTTACTCGTCCTGGCCGTGAAATTGCCAACGAATGTTTAGATTATGGTGCAATCATCAACTGCACTGCTGGCAATGTACTTCGCTTTGTACCACCACTTAATATCACAAAAGCTCATGTTGACGAATTAATTTCTGTTTTAGATAAAGTATTACCAAAATACGCTTAAAACTTAACGAGGAGGAAATATTCATGCTAAAAGGCAAAGATTTATTATCTATACATGATTTAACTTCTGATGAAGTTATGGAAATTTTAAATTTAGCTCATGAATTAAAAGCTAAACAAAAAGCTGGTATTGAACATCACATTTTAAAAGGTAAAACTCTCGGTATGATTTTTGAAAAATCTTCTACTCGTACTCGTGTTTCCTTTGAAGTTGGTATGTATCAATTAGGCGGACAAGCATTATTCTTATCCAACCGTGACCTTCAAATCGGTCGTGGCGAACCAATTAAAGATACTGCTCGTGTTCTTTCTCGTTATCTTGATGGTGTAATGATTCGTACTTTCAGTCATGAGATTGTTGAAGAATTCGCTCAATATGCTAGCATTCCTGTAATCAACGCACTCACAGACTTACTTCACCCTTGCCAAGCACTCACAGACCTTTTAACAGCTCAAGAACATAAAGGCAAAGATTTAAAAGGCTTGAAAATGGCTTATATCGGCGATGGTAACAATATGACTCATTCCTTAATGTATGCTTGTGCTAAAGTCGGTATGAACTTTGCTAGTGCTAGTCCAAAAGGCTATGAACCAAATGCTCAAGTAGTAGCTAATGCTAAACTTGATGCTGCACAATCTGGTTCTACTATCGAAATCTTAAATGACCCATTTGAAGCTGCTAAAGATGCAGATATTTTATATACTGATGTTTGGGCAAGCATGGGACAAGAAGCTGAACATGATGAACGTGTAAAAATCTTCAAAGATTATCAAATCAATAATGAACTTCTCAGCGTAGCTGATAAACGCGCTATCGTAATGCATTGTCTTCCTGCTCATCGCGGTGAAGAAATCGCTGAAGATGTTCTTGAAAAGAATGCAAATGTTATTTTTGATGAAGCAGAAAATCGTCTTCACACACAAAAAGCAATTATGGCTCTTTTAATGGGCTGATAAATCTGTTAATATATCTAATAGCCATACATAAATATGACTATTTAAAAATCGTAATTTAAGGAGTTGTAATTTAAATGGAAAATATTAAAAAAGTAGTTCTTGCTTACTCTGGTGGTCTTGATACTTCCGTTATCATTCCATGGCTCAAAGAAAACTATAATGGTTGCGAAGTTATCGCTGTTTGTGCTGATATCGGACAGGGTGACGAATTAAATGTTGTTCATGACAAAGCTTTAAAATCTGGTGCTTCTAAAGTTTATATTGAACATTTAACAGAAGACTTCGTAGAAAACTATGTATTCCCAACTTTAAAAGCTAGCGCTGTTTATGAAGGTAAATATCTTTTAGGTACTTCCTTTGCTCGTCCACTCATCGCAAAACGCCTTGTTGAAATCGCTAAAGAAGAAGGCGCTGACGCTATTGCTCACGGTGCTACTGGTAAAGGTAATGACCAGGTTCGTTTCGAACTTTCTGTAAAAGCTCTTGCTCCAAACATCAAATTAATCGCTCCATGGCGTGAATGGGAACTTCGTTCTCGTGAACAAGAAATTGCTTATGCTGAAAAACATGGTATTCCAATCGCTACAGAAAACAAAACTTATTCTATGGATAGAAATATCTGGCACTTAAGCCATGAAGGTTCTGACCTTGAAGATCCTTGGAACGCTCCAAAAAATAGCATGTACTTAATCAGCAAAGCTCCTGAAAATGCTCCTGATGAAGCTGAATATGTAACAATTGACTTTGAAAAAGGTATTCCTGTTGCTGTAAACGGTGAAAAACTTGCTCCTGTTGCACTTCTTGAAAAATTAAATGAAATCGGTGCTAAAAATGGTGTAGGTATCACAGATATCGTAGAAAACCGTCTTGTTGGTATGAAATCCCGTGGCGTATATGAAAACCCAGGCGGAGCTATCTTATATGCTGCTCATCAAGAACTTGAATATCTTTGCCTTGACCGTCAAACTCTTCATTACAAAGAAACAGTTGCTATCAAATATGCTGAACTCGTTTATGATGGTATGTGGTTCTCCCAACTTCGTGAAGCTCTTGCAGCATTCGTTGATGCAACTCAAGAAACAGTTACTGGTACTGTTAAACTTAAACTTTATAAAGGTAATATTTGCCCAGCTGGTGCAAAATCTCCATACTCCCTCTACAGCCAAGAATTCGTAACATTTGAAGAAGACGATGTTTACAACCAAGCAGATGCTACTGGATTCATCAATCTCTTTGGTCTTCCACTCAAAGTTCGTGCATTAATGAAAGAACAAGCAGGTTTAAAATAATGGCTGAACAAATGTGGGGCGGTAGATTCGCCAAATCTACAGATGAAATGATCAATGAATTTCAGGCTTCTATTAACTTTGACAAACGCATGTATCATGAAGATATAGCTGGTAGCATAGCTCATGCTACCATGCTTTGCAAAGTTGGTATTTTGACTGAAGAAGATAAAAATAATATCATCTCCGGCTTAAAAAATATTTTAGCTAAAATTGAACAAGGTGATTTTAATTTTTCTGTTGACCTGGAAGATATTCATATGAATATTGAAAAACGTCTTACAGAAGCTATCGGTGAAGCTGGCGGTCGTCTTCACACTGCTAGAAGCCGTAATGACCAAGTAGCACTTGATACCCATATGTATGTACGTCGTGAAACAGTTGAAGTTATTAATTTAATCAAAGAATTACAGACTGCTTTAACTGAAACAGCTACAAAATACAAAGATGTAATCATGCCTGGTTATACTCACCTTCAACGTGCACAGCCTATTTTATTCTCTCATCATATGATGGCATATTTCTCCATGCTCAGCCGTGACTTCTCCCGTTTCAAAGGTGTTTATGAACGCTGTGATATTATGCCACTTGGTGCTGGTGCTCTTGCTGGTACAACTTTCCCTATTGATCGTGAATTCGTTGCTAAACAGCTCAATTTTGATGCTATTTATGCAAACAGCTTAGATGCTGTAAGTGATAGAGATTACATCATGGAATTTTTATCCGCAGCTTCTATTCTCATGATTCACTTAAGCCGTATCAGCGAAGAAATCATCTTCTGGTGCTCTCGTGAATTCTCTTTCGTAGAATTAGATGATGCTCATTGCACTGGTTCTAGTATGATGCCACAGAAAAAAAATCCTGACGTATCCGAACTTGTTCGCGGTAAAACAGGTCGTGTAATTGGTCATTTGATGGCTATGCTCACAACTGTAAAAGGTTTACCTCTTGCTTATAATAAAGATTTACAAGAAGATAAAGAAGGTTTATTTGACGCTATTGATACTATCAAATTCAGCCTTGCTGTATATGCTCAATTAATCCGTGGCATGAAAGTTAGAAAAGATGTAATGCTTAAAGCTGTTCGTGAAGACTTCTCTAATGCTACTGACCTTGCTGATTATCTTGTAAAAAAAGGTATGCCATTTAGAAAAGCTCATAGTGTATCTGGTCATGCTGTTCATTACTGCATTGAAAATAACAAATGGCTTGAAGACTTAACTATGGACGAATTCAAACAGATGTCTGATTTATTTGAAGAAGATATCTATGAAGCTATTGCACCAGAAACTTGCGTTAAAAACCGCAATTCCTATGGTGGAACATCTTATAGCCAAGTAGATATGCAACTTGCTCTTGCTGATAAAATCTTAACTCAAGAACAAGCTCAATTAGATATCTACAAAGATAAACAAATTAAACTTTAATATCTTTAAATATAGAAAGCACGCAAATTCTATAGATTTGCGTGCTTTTTATTTATAATATCATAATGGCGTATGTATGCTATAATATGAAGAATATTTTTCCTTTTTTTCATTTTTTACTAATAATTTATAAATTATACCCACTATACTTAATCCTAAGAAATTAACTATACCTGGTATAAATATCATTAGCAAATCTCCTGTAATTGCAAAAAAAATTATACCCGAAAAAACTGAGATAAAACTACAAAATATTAATATTAAATTCATCTATTTCACCTCTATACTTATTTACAAAGTGTAATTATACCATACTAGTTAAAGTAGTCAACGTTATTACTAAAAGTTTATTTTTTGAAATTATTTATATTATATAGATAATTTATTAATATCAAAAAAAAATAAACTAGTTTAATATAAAAATTTTATACTAAACTAGTTTATCAATAAATATTTCTATTTTAAATATTTATTTAAAGTAATTTCTACTCCATTTTTTTTAGAAATCATTTCAAGAAAATATCCTTCTATTTTTTCTCCAATACCAGCATCATATAAATTTACACCAAAAATTTTACTATCACTTAATATATCTTCTAATATATTATGGACATTTATTTTATCTCCCAAATTTATATTTCCTAATTTACTTTGTAGTACTTCTAATAATGGATCAGGGCTTATAGAAAATTCATTTCCTTTATCATCTATTCCTAATAAATATCTACACCAAGCAGCTATTGTCAATGGTATATATACTAAATCTTCTGATTTTAAAGTATTAGATTTCATATATGCTTTAATTGTTTCGCCAAAACGAATAGCTACTTTTTGTGATGTATCACAAGCTATACGTTGTGGTGTATCTGGAATTGCTGAATTAGGAAAACGTTCATTTATACACTTTTCAATAAATTCTTTTGGTGAAATTACACCTGGATCTATTACTACTTTCATACCTTCATCATAACCAATTTTTTCTACTAATTTTCTTAATAATGGACTATTCATCTCACTAGAAATAGAGGTATAACCTAATAAACAGCCAAAAATAGCCAATGCTGTATGTAAGGGATTTAAGCAAGTACATACTTTCATTTTTTCCACTTTATCTACTGTAGCTCGATCAGTAAAAATCACACCTGTTTTTTCTAATGCTGGACGACCATTAATAAAAGAATCTTCAACAACAAGATATTCTGTTTTCTCTGCATTTACAAATGGTGCATATTTGCTTCCTCTGCTACTAACAACAAAATCCATATCATTAAAACCATCTTGTTTCAATTCTTCTTGTATTTTTTCTGAAGGATATGGTGTGATTTTATCAATCATTGTACATGGATATGTTATATTTTTTTCAAGATATTGTTGAAATTCTCTTTTTACTAAATTTCTATCTATCCAAATTTTAGCAATATCTAATATTGCATCATGCAATACTATCCCATTATGTGAACAGTTATCCATACTAACTAAAGATACTGGTTTTGCTCCATTTAAATAGCGCTTATACAATAATGAAGTAATCTTCCCCATAAAACTTTTTACTTGGCTTGGTCCCATTTGTAAATCTTGTTTTACAGACTCTAGATATTCCCCATTATCTTTTTTTAACTTATAACCTTTTTCAGTAATTGTAAAACTCATTATTTGTAAACTTCCTGCTATACAAATACTCTCTATCCTTTCCCAATCCACTTTATTTTGCATATCGCAAGTTAAACTTTCAGTAATACTAGCAATAATCTTTTTTTCATTACTTCCGTCAGCATTCATAGTCACTAATAAGCTTAAATTATCATGTGGTCGATATATTTTATCTATTATTTCACTATTATTTGGTGCTACTGCGATAATACCACAATCATCTTCTCCCCTATCTAATAAGGATTGTTGTAAATTAGCTATAAAAGCACGAAAAATATTTCCTGGTCCAAAATGAATCCATTTAGGATTTTTTTTAGTATTTTCTTTAACTTGTCTTCTATTAAATAAAGGTAATTTTATATTTGTTTTATTTACTAATTCTTGTGACGTTAAACATTCTTCATTAAAATACATTTGAAAAATCCTTTCTTTTAATTAGAAAAAATGAATGCCTTAACGACATTCATTTTTTGATTACATTATTTTTTATTCAATGCAATTTCTGATTCACTAATATTCAATTTTTTAACATTAATTAACGCACCTAAAGCACCTAGAACTCCAATCGTTCCGGCTAAAATAAATGCAGGTATAAATGAATCAGTTGCCTGAACAATAAAACCTGTAATAGCAGGACCTAAAATACCGGCGCAATTACCTACAGCATGCATTGCTCCACCAATAGACCCCACATTACTACTATCTACAATATCATTTACTACACCCCAATAAATACCACCAGTAAAATATAAAGCAAATACTGATACAGTAATCATTGCTATAATCAAAATAAAATTAGTTGTATTTGCTGCTACAATAACAGCACCTCCAGATATAAGTAAACAAATACCTAAGACCAATCGTTTTGGAGTTAATGGATCTTTCCACTCTCTAGAATCAGTAATTTTATCAGATATAATTCCTCCAATTGCAATAGCTACAAAACCAAAAGTCCATGGAATTACACTAATTAAACTCACTTCTTCCAGACCTATACCTAAACCTTTTTGTAAATAAGATGGAAACCATGTTAAAAAGAAAAATAAAATATAATTATAGGCGAAAAAAGCTAAAGCAGTAAAAATGATAGTAGGTCTTTTTAAATAAAAACCTTTTCTTAAAGTTACTCTGATTTTAGTGGTAGAAATTTTTTCTTCTGCTTTTTGATTAAATTCTTCTGATACTTTAGCAGGTTTTTTATCAACCATTTTATACCAGATTAAAGCCCAAACTAAACCAATTAAAGTTATTACAATAAAAGATTCTCTCCAACCCACATTTAAAGTAATATAACCAACAATTGGTCCAGAAATAGCAGCTCCTAGTGGAGTACCACTAGAACAAATTCCCATTACAGATGTTTTTTTATTGTCAGGATACCATAAATCAATAGTTTTATTCATTGTTGTTGATAATGGACCTTCTGCCATACCAAAAATTATTCTAATAATTAAAATGCTTAAAAACCCTACAGCAAAAATGAGTGCACCACTAAACAATGACCAAACTATTACAGCTACTAATAAAGTATCTTTTGGTCCAAATTTATCAGCTGCCATACCACCAACCAAATTAAATAACGCATAACCTACGGAAAAAGCTGAAAAAATTATACCCATTTCTGAACTAGATAACGCAAATTCTCCAGCAATATGTCCTGCTGATATTGAAAGTGCTGAACGGTCTAAATAATTGATTACACCACAAGCAAATAATAAAATCATTATTATTTTTCGTTTTTTTGCTATATCATTCATAATTCACCTATATTATCCTTTCTTATTCGAAAATAAGTACTGCTTTTTTTACTTTTTCTGGATTTTCTTCTATTAATTTAAAAGCTTCTTTAATATCTGAAAATTTAAATTTATGTGTAACAAGTGCATCATCATTCAAATAACCAGCTTCCATTAATCTAATTACTGGAGCAAACTGATAAGCCTGTAATCTTGAACCAACTACTGTTAATTGTTTTTTCATAAAATGAATTTGTGGTATGTTTGATGGCTTTTCATTCATTCCTAATACACCAATTGTTCCTGCAATGGAAACTAAATCAAAACATATTTCAAAAGTTTTAGGTGTACAAGCTGCATCAATTACCACATTAGCCATTTCTTCATCAGTCCATGTTTTTACAGCCTCAATTAAATTTTCTTTACTTGGATTTACCACCATATCAGCACCATTTTCTTTAGCAAAAGCTAATTTTTCATCAACCATATCAGTAACTAAAACTGTTGCTCCCTTTACTTTTGCCATACGTAATATAGTAATTCCAATAGGACCTGCACCTTGTATAACGACTTTATCTCCTGCACTAATATTTGTTCTTGTTGTTACATTTCCTGCAATCGTATATGGCTCTGCTAAAACAGCTGTAGTCCATGGAATATCTTTTTTTATTTTATGCGCCTGTTTTTCAGCAATTACTATATATTCCCTCATACCACCATCTACATGAACTCCCGATACCTTTAATTGTTGGCAAACATTAGGCATTCCTTTTCTACAAGCATAACATTTTCCACAGTAAGTAATCGGTTCTACTACAATATGATCGCCAATCGCTATATTTTTAACATTATCACCTACTGCTTCCACTTCTCCGACCATTTCATGCCCCATAATTCTCGGATAAGTAGCAAATGGATTTGCACCATGAAGTATATGTATATCTGAGCCACATATTCCTACTGCTTTTATTTTTACTAAAATTTGATCATCTCTTTCAATTTGTGGTTTCTCTATTTCTTCTAATCTTAAATCATTTATACCATAAACAACTGCTGCTTTCATTTCATTTCACCTTTCTATTTTATAAATAACTATAGAGATTTGTCTAAAATCCCTATAGTTATCATATTTTAAATTCTATTTTGCACCGTATATTCTATTAATCGAATCCCAAAGACCACAAAGATAATTTGCACCCAATGCTCTATCATATAAACCATATCCTGGTCTACCTTCTTCATTCCAAATCATTCGTCCATGATCTGGTCTAATTGGTCCATCAAAATCTACATCATATAATGCTTTCATAATTTCAAACATATCTAAAGACCCATGTTTAGATTTATGTGCTACTTCGTTAAACACCCAAGGTTCATGTACTTGAATATTTCTTACATGCATAAATGCAATTCTTTTTTTAGCACCAAATTTACGAATAATATGTGGAATATCATTTTTTAAATTAGATCCTAAAGAACCTGTACAAATGGTTAATCCATTACTTTCACTATCTACCATATTAACAATTTTATCTAAATCTTCTTCATTTTTTACAATTCTAGGTAAACCAAATACAGAAATTGGTGGATCATCTGGATGAATTCCCATTTTAATATTACATTCTTCTGCTACAGGTACAACAGCTTTTAAGAAATACTCTAAATTTTTTCTTAATCTATCTTCATCCATACCTTCATATTGTTCAAATAATTTTGATAGTTCTTCTAATCTATCTGGTTCCCAACCTGGAAGTACAAAACCATTAGAATTATCTAATATTTCTCTTGCCATATCTTGAGGACTTTTTCCAGCTATTAAACGATAATCGTATGCTAAAGCTGTAGAACCATCATATAAAGGTAATGCTAAATCTGTTCTTGTCCAATCAAAAATAGGCATAAAATTATAACAAACTACTTTAATACCTGCTTTAGCTGCATTTCTTAAAGATATAATATAATTTTCTATATATTTATCTCTTGATGGTAACCCTAATTTAATATCTTCATGAACATTTATACTTTCGATATCTTTAAAATCTAAATTATATTTATTAGCATCTTCTTTTATTGATAATAAATCTTCTAATGGCCATACTTCCCCTACTGGTACATCAAATAAAGCTCCTACAATTCCATCCATACCTGGGATTTGTTGAATTTGTTGTAATGTGATTTTATCATCTTTCTTACCATACCAACGAAAAGTCATTCTCATGTTATCTAATCTCCTTATTTTTTATTTAAAATAAATCATTAGTTTTAAATTTTCTGTCTTTTATTACTTATATACTACCATACAAGTATATCAATTTCAAGTATTATTATAAAAAAATTTCAAAATCAATAAACAATTCTATACTATTATTAATTAAATTCATCTGTTATAATAAAAAACATACATATTACTGTAATTATATATTACTTATATTGTGAGGATTTTTTATGACAACATTAACTTTATCTCTATTTAAAGAAAATGAATCTGTACGTGAATATGCTTATCGTACCTTACGTGAAAACATATTAAAATTAAAGCTAAAACCTGGAGATAAAATATCTGAAAAAGAAATTTCTGATACTTTATCTATAAGTAGAACACCAGTCCGAGAAGCTTTTATTCGACTATCTCAAGAACAACTATTAGAAGTACTTCCTCAAAGAGGAACTTATATTTCTAAAATAAACACTTCTCAAATTGCTGAATTTAGATTTTTACGTGTTACACTTGAACAAGCAGTTATGAAATTAGCCTGTGAAAAGTTTCCCCCTGAATATCAACAAAAAATCATAGATTGCTTAGAAGAACAATCAACTTGTGTAAAAATAAAAAATTATAGTCGCTTTTTTGAATTAGATAATGGAATGCATTCTATCATCTTTTCCGGATGTGAAAAACCTAATATTTGGCAGTTAATGCAAAATACTAATTTAAATTATATACGTTCCCGAGTCTTAGATTTACATTCTAAAAATAATGAAATTGATTTATTATTTACTCAACATCAACAAATAGTAGAAGCTATTTTAAATCATGATTCTGTTTTAGGTAATAAAATAATAACTGAACATATTAATAAAGTTATTGGTGATATTGAAGAATTAAAAACTATTTATCCTGATTATTTTGAATAATAATATATCAAAATAATAAAGACCTAAATAAATTTATAATAAATTTATTTAGGTCTTTATTGCTTAAAGATACAATAATTATAGCTCATCATTTTAAATTATAGTTGTTTTCTTGTCAATTTATATTTGTAATTATCTATTAAAAATCTTCGTTGTGCATCTAAATGATTTATCATTGCATATTTAGCTCCACTTATATCTCCATTTTCAATACAATCAATTATTCTTTTATGAAAAACAATTGTATCTTTACATAAAGTATTATCTGTCATAAAAATATTCTTTTTTATTGAAGAATGTATTACTTGCGTAATTTTGTGAATTATACTATTTCCACTAGCTTTAGCTATAGCTACATGAAAATTTGCATCTTCTTTATAGTAATCTTTTCCCTCATTTATTAAATTTTCCACCTCATAGCAACAATCCTTTATATATTGAATATCTTTTCTTGTTGCAAATTGCGCTGCCATTGCTGCCATTTCTGGTTCAAAAATCAAACGTAACGTTACCATATCAAAAATTATATTTATATCATCACTAATATATTCTAACCCTAAAGGATCTTTACTCATACCTTGTTGTTCTGAAATAAATGTTCCTGAACCTTGTTTTATTGTTATTATATTTTGAGTAGCTAATACTTTTAGAGCTTCTCTTATAGTACTTCTACCTACATTATATTTCGTTGATAATTCTTCAACTGTTGGCAATTTATCATTTGGTTTAAGATTTTCATTTTTTATTAAATTTAATATTTTGTTTATTGTTATATTAACTAATGATGTAGTCATAAAACCACTCCTCATTTACTTAATTAAAATTATTTTATCATAAATATATAAATAAAAATAGGAGCTTATAGAAATGCCTTTCTATAAGCTCCTATTTTATTATGAATTTTACTTTTCAGGTACTTTTATTTGTTCAATTTTTCCTAAATAACATCCATAAATAAGTGCACCAATTACAGCTGTAATACCATAAGTATATAAAGCAATCTGAAATGAATTAGTTGCAGATAAAATAGCCCCTGCTACAATTGGACTTGCTACTCCTCCAAAATTTGCTACACAATTCTGAATTCCTGCCAATTGAGAGCTCATATTTTTAGGAGCAACATCACTTGCTAAACACCATTGCATAGCACCAGTAACAGCACATCCAAAATTAGCTACTGCCAATAAAGCAATTACAATTACATTTGATTCTACAAATGCTGCAAAACCTACAGAAGTTGCTAATAATATACCAATTACTAATAAAGTTTTACGAGTTTTTGTTACAGACCAACCTTTCATTAAAAGTTTATCTGCTAATATACCTGCAATAAGAGAACCACAAACTGCTGCAATAAATGGTACTGAAGCAGCCATACCCATTTGAGAAAATTGCATACCACGTTCTTCTACAAGATATGTTGGAAACCATGTAATAAAAAAGTATAAAATATAATTCAAAATAAAGAATCCTAAACACATTGCTTGAACATTTCTATATTTTAACAATTGGTACCATTTCATTGTTGACTTGCAATTTACATCTTCAATTACAGCAGATCCATCTTGTTCAATATAAGCCACTTCTGCTTTATTTGTATATTTAGATTTACGTGGATCATTATAGAAAAACCACCATAAAATAGCCCAAACAATACCAATAGCCCCAAAAATTAAAAATGGTGCATGCCATGTAAACATAGTAATAAGACCAACAACTACCGGCATTGCAAAAGCATTACCAAATTTAGAAGCACTATCAAAAATGGCAGTAGCCCTAGAACGCTCATGTTTTGGAAACCATTTAGAAACAACACCAACATTACATGGATAAGAACCAGCTTCACCTACACCAAGAAATAGTCGAGCTGTAACAAAACCAAATAAAGAACTACATACTGCAATGCACATTTGAGCAATTGACCACCATGCAACAGCTATTGAATATACTATACGTTGTCCAAATTTATCAGCAATATATCCCATAGGAACTTGTAACAAAGCATATGCCCAGAAAAAAGCTGCCATGATAATACCCATTTCTGTACCATCAATATTAAATTCTTTCATAATAATAGGTGTTGCTGCTGATAATGCAGTCCTATCAACATAGTTTACAGCAACTGCTACCCATAAAAAACCACATACAATCCACCTATAGTTAGTTTTCTTATTTGTATTTAATTCCATAAAAGACCCTCTTTTCATAAAAAAAAGTATTACTGAGCTTTTCTTCTAACATGTATAGCAAAACCACCTATACTATCTTTTAAATAAACGTTAATAATATTCCCCTTGTCATCTTTAGCCCAAGTTTCATTATTGAATTCCACGCCAATACGTTTCAAATATGCAATAGTTCGTGGCATATCAATTGTATCAATGCAAATATGGCCATGTTCGCCTAAAAACGAGCCTTTTACTACCTCTGCTACATCACCACTAAAATATGCACCAGAAGTTTCTCTTTTTTCTTGTAAAAATACATTTCCTAAAGTATTAGCTATATCATTAGCTTCATTAGCATCTTTTGTATTAATACCTACATGTGCCAATTCAAAACCTAACATTTTTTTCACAATAGCTTTGCAAACCTCAGTAATTTCATTCCATTTTTTCTCTTTAACTAATTTTGAAGGAGTCATAAAACTTCCACCAATAGCTCCTACATTAGATAATGTTAAATATTCATTCATATTATTTTCGCTAACTCCACCAGTAGGCATAAATTTTATATCAGCATAAGGACCAGCTAAAGCTTTTAAAGTTTTTACTCCACCATATGCTTCTGCTGGGAAAAATTTACATACTGATAATCCTAAATTCATTGCAGCTTCAATATCACTAGGTGCTACAGTTCCTGGAATTACATCTATATTATTATCTACACACCATTTGACTACATCTAAATTAAATCCTGGTGTCACAATAAATTTAGCACCTTTTTCTACAGCTTCTTTAGCATGTTCCACATCATGAACAGTACCCGCACCTACAAGAATTTCAGGTACTTCTTGAGCCATCTTTTCTATAACAGCACCACCTGCATCTGTACGGAAAGTAACTTCTGCTACAGGTATACCACCAGCAACCAAAGCTTTTCCTAAAGGAACAGCATCTTCTACATCATCTAATACAATTAAAGGTACTAAACCTATATCAAAAATTTTTTGTATATTCTTACTAATCATAAATAAAAACTCCTTTAAAATTATTTATTCATAAAATCTTTTAACTCTTGTCTAGTTGGTAAACCTTCATTATCGCCACGACTCATAACCTGAATTGCCCCAATTGCTGTACCTCGTTTAACTGCCTCCGATAAAGTTAATCCTTCCATTAAACCAGTAACTACGCCTGTTGCAAATCCATCACCAGCACCCACAGTATCAACAACTTTTTCCACTTTATAACCTTCTACCATATAACCTTCTCCATCTTTAGTAGATACGTATGCCCCTTTACTTCCACATTTAGTTACACAAATAGAAGCTCCATTTTGTAAATAAAAATCATTAATCTCTTTTTCATCATCTGTGCCAATTAATATTTTTCCTTCTGCCTGCCCTGGTAAAACTAAATCTGCATATGATGCTAATTCATTAATAGTTTGTATCATTTCTTCTTGAGATTTCCATAATTGAGGACGTAAATTAGGATCAAAACTTATAAATAAACCTTGTTTTTTAGCCTTTTTAATTAAAGAAAATGTAGCTTTCTTAGTATCTTCTGATAAAGCTGGTAAAATACCAGTCAAATGAATATAACCATAATTTGATAAATCTATTTTTTCTACATCATCTTCATTTAATGTTGATGCAGCAGAATTTTTTCTAAAATAAAAAATTTCTGGATCTCCTACACTAGTTCTACCTTTCAACATAAAACCAGTAGCTCGTTCTTTAGAAAAAGATATAAATTCATCACCAATTTTATTATCTTTTAATACTGTAGTAATACGTTTTCCAAAAGGGTCATCACCCAATTTAGTCATATATGTAACTTTATGTTCTAATCTTGCTGTACCTATTGCTACATTAAATTCTGCACCTGCTACTGCTAAATCATAACTACTAACATTATTTAAACTGCCTTCAGTTTGGGCAATCAATAATCCCATAGGCTCACCAACTAAAATTAATCCACTTTGCATTAGTTTATCCTCCCACCTCTAAAATCATCTAATGATTTTCTATAATTCATCATATCAATTTTGATAATATCATATCATATTATATTTTTATATGCAATATTTTTTTCATTCTTTTTTTATATTTCAGATTTTTATTAATCATTTTTCTATTTTTCTCCAAAAAACAATATCTATTTACTGTTTTATACATTTTAAAATATAAAATCAGTATATTTATAATTGTATTTTTCTAAATTTCTTGACTTTTCTATTTTAATATTTTATTATATTTTTATAATACATATGATGAATTGGAGTGATTATGATGAAGGTTATTATTACTGATTGCGATCATGATAATATTGATATGGAAACCAAAATTCTAAATACTGCTCAAATCGATTTTGAGCTAAAACAATGCCATTCTGAAGAAGATGTTATTTCTCAATGCCAAGATGCTGATGCTCTTATTGTTCAATATGCACATATTACAAAAAAAGTTATGGACGCTTTACCAAAATTAAAAATGGTCGTTCGTTATGGTGTAGGTGTTGACACTATTGATATAGAAGAAGCGACTAAACATAATATTCAAATTTGTAATGTACCCGATTATGGAATGAATGAAGTTGCTGACCATGCTATTGCTTTAATGATGGCTATGACCAGAAAAATCGTGCTTATGAACAATTTCACTAAAAGCACAAAATGGGACTATGCTCATTCTATTCCAATACATCGTGCTTCCACACAAACAGTTGGTGTTATTGGTTTAGGTCGTATTGGCAGAAATTTTGCTATTAAAGCTCATGCTCTAGAATACAATATTATCGGTTATGACCCATATTATAAAGAAAATGAAAATACTAAATTTATAAAAATAAAATCTTTAGAAGATGTTATCAAAGAATCTGATATCATATCCCTTCATATTCCAGCAGATGGAAATAAAAACCTATTTAATGATGAAACATTTAAAATGATGAAAAATAATGCTATTATCATTAATGTAGCTCGTGGTGGAATTATTAACGAAGATGACCTTTATGATGCACTTGTAAATAAAGAAATAGCTGGAGCTGCCATTGACTGTGCAGCAACAGAACCTATGATGCCAAATAATAAATTATTTACTTTAAATAATTATTTAGCTACACCACATATGGCATGGTATTCTGAAGAAGCTGCCTTAGAATTAAAACGTAAAGTTGCCGAAGAATGTGTTAGCTTTTTAAAAGAACATACTGTTCGTTATCCAATAAATCATTTGAAATAAAAATCTTATTCTTAATGTAACTAAATAAATAGACTATCGATTAACTTATTAATCGATAGTCTATTTACTAATAAGGAGGTATAATTTCCATGAATGAAATTTATTTATCATCTACTAAAAATTTATCTAATTATGATATTGAAACAGCTATAGATAAATTATTACAGCAGTATGATAATTTAAGAAAAATTCTAATTATTCCGCCAGATTTTACACGTTGTTTTTCTAAAGCCGGTGATATTACCCAAATAATTTATAAAAAATTATCTATTAATGTAAAAATTGATATTATGCCCGCATTAGGTACTCATGCAATGATTAATGACGAAGAACGTATTAAAATGTATGGTGATATTCCTAAAGCTAATTTTTTACATCATAAATGGCAATCAGATACTATAAAGATAGGTGAAGTTCCTAAAGACTTTGTAGCCAAAATATCTAATAATCTATTTAACGATACTATTGATGTTGAAGTTAATAAATATTTTTGGGAAGACGATTATGATTTAATTTTATCTATAGGACAAGTTGTTCCACATGAAGTTGTTGGTATGGCTAATTATAGTAAAAATATTTTTGTAGGTATTGGCGGTCGCCAAATGATAAATAAAAGCCATATGCTCGGTGCTATATGTGGTATTGAAAAAGCTCTTGGCAATGACTACGCACCAGCACGTCAAGTCTTTGATTATGCTCAAGAACATTATTTAAAAAATAAACCTCTAGTATATATTCTAACAGTTACTACCACAAATAAAGATGATACTATTAATTTAAATGGTTTATACATTGGCACCAGCCGCCAAGCTTATGAACAAGCTGTTCAATTATCACAAAAACTTAATATCACCTATTTAAATAAACCTGCAAAAAAAGTTGTTGCTTATCTAAATCCTATGGAATTAAAAACCACATGGGTAGGTAATAAAGGTATTTATCGTTCTCGTATGGCTATTGCTGATGGTGGAGAATTATTATTGTTAGCTCCTGGTATTCACAGTTTTGGAGAAAATGCTGAAGTTGATGAAGTCATTCGTAAATATGGCTATATTGGTAGAACAAAAATTTTAAAACTATATAATGAAAATAAATTTCCTAATCAATTAATGGTTCCCGCACACTTAATTCACGGTTCTTCTGATGATAGATTTTCTATTACTTATGCTGTTAATCCAAAGTTAATAAGTAAAACAGAAATCGAAAGCGTAGGCTTTAATTATATGAATATTGATGATGCTATAAAAAGATATAATCCTGATAAATTATCCGATGGATGGCAAATAATGCCTGATGGTGAAGAAATTTATTTTATTAAAAATCCTGCTACTGGACTTTGGCGTTTACCTTAAATATAAATAAAACAAAGGAGAAATAAGATTAAAATCTTAATTCTCCTTTGTTTTATTTTGTTAAATTAGCTAAAATAATAATTATATTTATTTTATTAAAGGAGCTTTTATATGAATTCTATTCTTTTTATTGCCCCTCATGAAGAAATTGCTTCTATTGCAAAAAAAGCCTTGATAGAAATGAATTTATCTATACCATTAATTGTAGCTAAAAATAAAATTGCCGTAAATATAGCCAAACAATCAGAATCTACATCTATTATCATCAGCCGTGGTGGTACTGTTCGTGATTTAAAAAAATACACAAATAAAATTATAGTTGATATTGGTATTTCTCTTACTAATATTTTAAAATCTATAGAAAAACTCCACCTAGCCGGTTGTAAAAATATCGCTATTATTTCTAATAACAATATAATTGAACCAGAAAGCTCTATTATTAACATTCACCAAACAAGTGTAAAAATTTGTCCCTATTCAAACGATGAAGATGTTTCCAAAATTATTGAAAATCTATTACCTAAAAATATTGATGGAATTATTGGTGATATTAAGCCTGTTGAACTTGCCAAAAAATATAATATTAAAAACAGTATATATATTGAATCTGATATCATCTCTATAAGGAAAGCCATTAATGAGGCATTAATCCTTGCCAACAAACAACAGAAAAAACAGCTTCGCTTGCAAACATTGCAAAGCATTATAGACAATATAAACGAGGGTATTATTGTCTATAATCTAAATAAACAACCTATATTTTACAATAAACTAGGTAAAGAGATACTTAATAATAATACGGTTCTTGCCGGAAAAAAAGGAACTGCTCAACTTAATAATTATCTAACTATGTATAAAGGCAAAATTTTAGATATCAATAATGAAAAATTACTTTTAGATGTTATTTCTTTAGATATTAATAATGAATTAAATAATCAAATCTTGATTTTCCAAAAAGTAAATTTAATTGAAAAGACTGCTCGTAAAATTCAAGTAGCACTCTATCAAAAAGGTCTTTATGCTAAAAAAACCTTTAACGATATTTTATATAAATCTCCCAAAATGGAAAAACTTCTAACTACAGCTAAACAATTTGCCCAATCTAACTCTAATATCCTAATATATGGTGAAACAGGCACAGGCAAAGAAGGTCTGGCACAAAGTATTCACAATGCCAGTCAACGCCACGACAAACCATTTGTTTCTGTAAACTGCGCTTCACTCCCACCAACACTTATTGAATCAGAACTATTTGGATATGTTGAAGGAGCATTCACAGGCGCTAGAAAATCTGGTAAAAAAGGTCTATTTGAAATGGCTCATACAGGTACTATTTTTCTTGATGAAATCGGAGATTTACCACTAGATATTCAAAGTAGATTACTTCGTGTACTGCAAGAGCGTGAAATCATGCGTATTGGCGATGATAAAATACTCCCTATAGATATTCGTCTAATTTGTGCCACTAATAAAAATCTTAAACAACTCATTCATGAAGGCAAATTCCGCCAAGATTTGTATTATCGTATCAATGTACTGCGCATTACCCTACCACCATTACGTGAACGTACAGAAGATATATCTTTATTATTGGATTATTATTTAAATAAATATGGTCAAATATCAACTAAAAATCTCGCTACAGAAATAAATCGTTATTTACTTAATTATCCTTGGAATGGCAATATTCGTGAATTAAAAAATGTAGCAGAAGTTCTTGCTTTTATTTACAAAAACGATATTTCTTTAGATGATGTTAAACATATATTAGATGATGTTAATGATATTTCATCATCTAACACTTCTATGTTAACTTTACCTATAAATAATAATTTAAAAAATATGGAAAAAACTATTATTCAGCAATTAATTGATAAAAATTATTCTAATGATGAAATTTGCCATTTATTAGGTATAAGCAAAGTTACCTTATGGCGAAAAACTAAATAATTTCAAATATGAAATAGTTGTATTTCTTTTATGAAATATGGCTATTTCTTTTTTTTACTATAAATCGTTTTTTGCTATAAAAATCTTTAAAAATTAAGTAATTCAAACTAAATCAGTTAAAAATTTAAAATTGGCATACTATTTGCATTATATAATATTAGAAAAATTTTTAAATGGAGTGATTTAGGTGAAAACCATTATTATTAATAAACCTGGTGAAGTTGAAATTATTGAACAAGCTATGCCTGTACGTAAACAAGGAGAAGCTTTACTTAAAATATTATATGGTGGAATTTGTGGTAGTGATTTAGGTACATATCGTGGAACATTTGCTTATGCTTCCTATCCACGTATTCCTGGACATGAATTTTCCGCAGAAATCATCGAAATTGGTGATAATGACCGCAACTTAAAACCTGGTATGATTGTAACTTGTAATCCATATTTTAACTGTGGTCACTGTTATTCTTGTCAACGTGGTCTTGTTAACTGTTGCACTAGTAATGAAACCATGGGCGCACAACGTGATGGTGCTTTTTCTGAATATATAACAATGCCTATTGAACGTATCTATGATGGTAAAGGATTATCAGCAAAAACATTAGCACTTATTGAACCATTTTGTATTAGCTATCATGGTATCAGCCGAGCAAATATTCAGCCTAATGATAAAGTTTTAGTAATCGGTGCTGGTACAATTGGTGTTCTTGCTGCTGTAGCTGCTAAGGCTAAAGGAGCTAAAGTTTATATTTCTGATGTAGCAGAAAATAAAATGAATTATGCCATTGAAACTTTCGGTCTTGATGGTGGTATTTTAAATGATAGCCCAGAAAACTTTATTAAACGTGTTGAAGAAATCACTAATGGCAATTATTTTGATGTAACCATTGAAGCAGTAGGTCTACCATCTACCTTCCAAGCTTGTATTGATGCTGCGGCATTTGGTGCTCGTATGGTACAAATAGGTGTAGGTAAACGCACTCATGAATTTGACTTCACTTTGCTTCAGAAAAAAGAATTAAATGTTTATGGTTCTCGCAATGCTTTGAAAAAAGATTTCTTAGAATTAATCGATTTAGTAAAATCTGGAAAAGTTGATTTAGAAAAAATCGTTACTAATACTTATAACTTAGACGAGGCTGATAAAGCTTTCCAAGATTTCTCTAAAAATGCTGCTTCAATGCTAAAAGTTGTTATCAAATTTTAAGTTGGTGTAAATAATGAATAAATTAAATGCTGATAATTTTCCTGAATTAATCTGTAAACGACCTGAAAAAATCATTCAATTTGGCGAAGGTAATTTTATTCGTGCCTTCATGGATTGGATTATTCAACAATTAAATAATCAAAATAAATTCAATGGTAGTGTAGTTGCTATTCAACCAACACCTCATGGCAAAGTGGTCGGTAAATTAAATACTCAAAACGGATTATTTACTACTATTTTACGTGGTATTCAAGACGGTCAAACTGTAAATACTAAAGAAATCATCTCCTCTATCAGTCGTGGTATCAATCCTTACACTAATTGGCAAGATGTTTTAAAATGTGCTGAAAACCCTGAAATCGAAATTGTATTTTCCAATACTACTGAAGCGGGACTTACCTATAACAATCAAGATACAGCCACAATGGAACCTCCACTTTCTTTCCCTGCTAAATTAACCTTATTTCTCTATCATCGCTATCAATATTTTCATGGTGATGCAACAAAAGGAATGTATATTATTCCTTGTGAATTATTAGAAAATAATGGTCAATTACTCAAAAGTATAATCTTAAAATACTGTAAACAATGGCAATTACCTTCCGACTTCATCACTTGGCTTAATGCCCACAATAAATTTTACAATACTTTAGTAGATAGAGTAGTTAGTGGTTATCCTAAAGATGAAATTGAAACCCTTACCCAAGAATTAGGTTATAATGATATACTTATCGCTTGTGGTGAACCATTCCATTTCTTAGCTATTGAAGGAGATACTAGTTTAAATGAAAAATTACCACTATTAAATAGTGGATTAAATGTCGTTATTGAAAACGATATCTCCCAATACCGCCAGCGCAAAGTTCGCCTTTTAAACGGTGGGCATACAGCTAACGTTCCAGCTAGTTTTCTCGCTGGATTAAATACTGTAGCTGAAATGATGAATGACCAAATCACTGGTAAATTTGCCCAACAAACCATAAATAATCATATTTTGCCGTCAATTTCTATGGATAAAGAAATGCTCATTGATTTTGCTAATGCTGTAATTGAACGTTTCCAAAATCCATTTATCAAGCATCAATTAGCAAGTATTTTACTTAATTGTACATCAAAATTTAAAGCTAGAGTTTTACCTTCTATTTTAGAGTATCATGATAAATTCCATACATTCTCACAAAATTTAAGTTTTAGTTTCGCCGCTTATATAACTTTATATAATACTTCTAAAATTAATGGAAATCATTTCTATATTGAACATAATGGTACAACTTGTGAGTTAACTGATGATGAGTATGCTATTCAAAAATTAACTTCCGCATGGAAATATTATGCTAAAACTCAAGAATCTGCCACTGTAGTTGTTAATGAAATTTTAGGTGATACTAATTTATGGGGCATAAATTTAACTACTTACCCTGAACTTATTAATGATGTTAGTAAATATCTTTATGCCATTGATACACAAAATATCAAACAAATCATGCAATCATTATTATTAAATGAGGAATAATCTATGGACATCTTACAAATCAATAAATTAGATAATGTCGCTGTTGCTCTAACTGATTTAACCAAAGGTAAAATAATACAAATAGATGAGCATGATATCATTTTAAAAGAAAATATCCCTGCTGGTCATAAAATTGCCTTAAAAAATATCAACAAAGATGAACAAATTATCAAGTATAGCTTCTCTATTGGTCATGCTACAGACGATATTGTAGCTGGTTCTCATGTGCATACACATAACTTAAAAACTAACTTAGGAAAAATCTTAAATTATAGCTACAAGCCGACAAAAATATCAAATTTACCTAAAATTGAAAACTGCACCTTCAAAGGTTATCAACGAGAAAATGGTGATGTTGGCATTCGTAATAATTTATGGATTGTACCTACAGTAAATTGCGTTACCAGTACCGTTCGTTACCTTGAAAAAATCGGTAAAGAATTAATAAAAAATTATCCTAATATTGATGACTGTATTGGCATTACTCACCCTTATGGTTGTTCACAAATCGGCAAAGATTATCAAATGACTCAAAAAATTTTAGCTGATATTGTTAATCATCCTAATGCTGGTGCAGTATTAGTCATCAGTCTTGGCTGTGAAAACAATAATCTAACTGAATTTAAAAAAATTCTTGGTAATTACAATTCTGACCGTGTTAAATTTTTAGTAACTCAAGAAGTTGAAGATGAAGATATCATCGGGAAGCAACTACTAACAGAATTAGCTACATTTGCCAATAAATACACTAGAACTACTTGTCCTATTAGTAAACTACGCATTGGTCTAAAATGTGGTGGTTCTGATGGCTTTTCTGGCATTACAGCTAATCCTTTAATTGGTGAATTGTCAGACTTAGCTATTGGTAGTGGTGCTACTACTGTGCTTACTGAAGTTCCTGAAATGTTTGGTGCTGAAACTTTATTAATGAATAGAGCTATTAATGAAGATATTTTTCACAAAACGGTGGATTTAATCAATAATTTTAAACAATATTTTAAACGTTATGACCAACCTATATCTGATAATCCATCTCCAGGTAATAAAACTGGTGGAATTACTACTTTAGAAGATAAATCTTTAGGGTGTGTCCAAAAAGGTGGTCATGCTCCTATTGTTGATGTATTAGATTATGGCGATACTATCAATAAAGTAGGTCTTCAATTATTAAATGCTCCTGGCAATGATTCAGTATCTACAACAGCTTTAGCAGCTTCTGGCTGTCAAATAATCTTATTCTCTACAGGACGTGGTACACCATGGGGTACAATTGTTCCTACTATTAAGATAGCAACCAATAGTAAATTAGCACAGCATAAATCCAAATGGATTGACTTTAATGCAGGCAAATTAATTGAAAAATCCTCTATGGAAAAACTTCGTAATGAACTATTTGATTATATATTAACTGTTATTTCAGGTAAATTAACAAAATCTGAACAAATGCATTTTAATGAAATAGCTATAATGAAAGATGGTATTACTGAATAATAGTAATATATTATTATTTAAAATAAATTTATCTGAATAAAAAATCAACTAATAAAATGTGAAAAATAAGAGCATTATATTAATCAATGCTCTTATTTTTTACACTCTTAATTTAATTGTAAAGTTTACACTTTTTTGTATTCACTCTAAATCTAAATTATGTTAATATATTACTAACATAAATTTTATTTAGTCAGTTAAGTAAAATTATTATCTGTATATATTATATAAAGGTAGGTTGATGACATGATTGAGGATAGCACAAAATTTGAGCTAACAGATGAACTCAAAGAAAAAATTGATAATATCTTACAAGCTCACGATTATGATTACACTCAAATTGTTGGTATTCTAGTAGAAGTTCAAGAACAAATTCCCCAACATTATATTCCTAAAATTGTAGCTTACTATATTGTAGAAAAACTTCCTAACGTAAAACTTTCTGTCATTTATGACTGTATAACTTTCTACGATACTTTATCTGATAAACCTCGTGGACGTTACCCAATTGAAGTATGCGATAGCATCGCTTGCAAAGTAAATAATAATGAATTCTTAATTGATACATTGCGTCGTCTTTTAAATATTGATTTTGATACTGTAACTTATGATGGTAAATTCACTTTAGAAAAAGTATCTTGCTTTGGTGCTTGTGATGTTGCTCCAGCAGTGAAAATAAACGGCACAGTATACGGTCATTTAGACAGCGAAGAAAAAATTAGAGATTTACTACAAAAATTCATCTAAGAAACGGAGGTATTTTCATGAGTAGTGTAAAATACATAACTGAAAATTTTGGTAAATATGATGTATTTTCCATTGAATCATATATGAATATCGGTGGTTTTTCTGCTTTGAAAAAAGCAATTACTATGGATAAAGAAGATATTGCTAGTTTATTAACTGAAGCAAAAATCAAAGGTCGCGGTGGTGCAGCATATCCTATGGGACGTAAATGGTCTCAAGCTCGTGCTGTAGAACGTCCTCATCATTGTGTAATTTGTAACGCTGATGAAGGGGAAACTTGTACTTTTAAAGATCGTGAATTAATAAAAAATGACCCTTTCAATCTAATTGAAGCCATCATCATTGCTGGTTGGGCAGTAAATGCTGAAGATGGTTATATTTATATGCGTTCAGAATATAGTAGATTCCGCCCTCGCCTTTTAAATGCTATCAAGCAAGCTGAAGAAAATGGTTTCTTAGGTGAAAATATTTTAGGCACTGGTTGGAATTACAAAATCCATCTCTATTCTGGTGCTGGCGCATACGTTTGTGGTGAAGGTACTGCTCTTATCCGCTCTATGGAAGGTAAAGCTGGTCGCCCTCGCATGAAACCGCCATTTATGAAACAAAGTGGTCTATTCGCTCGCCCTACTTGCATGAATAACGTAGAAAGTTTATCTATCGTACCTCACTTACTTCGCGATAGTGCTAAAACTTACATGAAATACGGTGTAGGTGAATCCTTAGGTACAAAACTTGTAAGCGTTGGCGGTAACGTAAAAAAACCTGGTGTATATGAAATTCCATTCGGTACTACAATCCGTGAAATCATCTACGATTTAGCTGGTGGTATTCAAGGTGATCGCAAAATTCGCCTCATTCAATTCGGTGGTGCTTCTGGAAAAATAGCTGATGATAGTATTTTAGATGTTCCTTATACTTATGAAGATTTCAAAGAACATGATTTAGTCATCGGCTCTGGTTCTATTCTTGTAATCGATGAACGTACTTCTGTAATAGATTTCTTACGTTATACTCAAGATTTCTTCTTACATGAAAGTTGTGGTCAATGCACTCCATGTCGAGAAGGTAACCGCCATATCAAAATGTTCTTAGATAAAATCAAAGCTCAAACTCATACACAAGAAGACCTAGAAACTATGCAAACTTTTGCCAAAGTTATGCCTATGTCTTCACTTTGTGGTTTAGGAGAAACAGCACAAAATGCTTTAAAATCCGCTATGAAAATTTTTCCTGATACCTTTAAAATAAAAAACTAGGAGGCATTGGAAGTTAATGGAAGAGTTAATCAATCTTAAAATAAATAATATGCCTATAAGTGTAAAAAAAGGCACTAAAATTTTACAAGCAGCTCAAATGCTTCATATAGATATTCCTCATTTATGCTATCACCCTGACCAACGCATCAAAGCACGTTGTCGTATATGTTCTGTAGAAGTTGTCGGTCAACGCCGTTTACTTGCAGCTTGCTCTACTGAATGTTGGGAAGGTATGGAAGTATTCACTGATACAAAAGTTGTACGCGATACTCAACGTGGTATTTTGCAATTAATCATGGCTGACCATGAAGAAAATTGCTTGACTTGCCCTCGTAATGGTAACTGCGTACTTCAAAAACTTTGCAGTCGTTTCAATGTTCTTCGTCCAAACATTCCTCATGTTGGTCAACATATCGAAAAACGTGGTGCTAATCCAAGCTTAGTACATGACCCTGAAAAATGCGTTAAATGCGGTCGTTGTATCCGTGCTTGTAAAGAAATTCAAGGTATTGAAGTTTTAGGTTTTGCTGGACGCAGTACAAATATTCATGTAACAACTCCATTTGATGCTGAATTTGATAATACAAAATGTGTGCTTTGCGGACAATGTAGTCTTGCTTGCCCTGTAGGTGCATTAGTAGAAAAAGATGATACTGACCGTGTTCTTGATGCCATCTTCGACCCTAATAAAACTGTTATCGTTCAAACAGCTCCAAGTGTGCGTATAGCTTTAGGCGATGAATTCGGTATGCCAAAAGGCTCTATCGTAACTAAAAAAATGGTTACTGCACTTCGCATGATTGGTTTTGATAAAGTATTTGATACAAACTACGGTGCTGACCTCACTATCACTGAAGAAGCTAATGAATTAATCGAACGCATAAAATCTGGCAAAAAAATGCCAATGGCTACTTCTTGCTGTCCTGGTTGGGTAAATTATATGGAAAAACATTATCCTGACCTTTTAGACCATTTATCTACTACAAAATCTCCTATGCAGATTTTCTCCGCTATCACTAAAACACATTATGCAAAACAAGAAAATCTCGACCCTAAAAATATTTTCACTGTAGCAATCATGCCATGTATCGCTAAAAAATATGAAATCACTCGTCCTGAAATGGCTCATGATGGTCGTCCTGATACTGACGCAGTATTGACAACTCGTGAATTAATCAAACTCATTAAATATATCGGTATTGATTTTGAAAATCTCCCTGAAAGTGAATTTGATAATCCTATGGGTACTGCTACAGGTGCTGCTGCTATCTTCGGTGCTACTGGTGGCGTTATGGAAGCTGCACTTCGTACTACTTACGAATGGCTCACAGGAGAAGAAATGAAAAATGTTGAATACACTCCTGTTCGCGGTTTTGATGGTATCAAAGAAGCTCAAATCAATATTGGCGATAAAACTATCAACATCGCTGTAGCTCATACTTTAAATAATGCCAAAATCCTCATGGATAAATTGCGTGCTGGCGAATGTAAATATGATTTCATCGAAGTAATGGCTTGCCCAGGTGGTTGCTTAGGTGGCGGTGGTCAACCTATCGGAACAACTATGGAAGTAAATAAAAAACGTATGGAATCCATCTATCAGATAGATAAAAATACTAAATATCGTAAATCTCATGAAAATCCATATTTAAAACAACTCTATAAAGATTTTCTTGAAAAACCAGGTAGTGAAATTGCTCATAAATTATTGCATACTCATTACCAAGCACGTAAAAAACAATTTGATTTTGAAAAATAATTTATTGAAATAATTCATTATGGAAACTAAATTAAATTCATTAAACATTATTGATGATTTAATCATCAATCCCCAATTTAATAAATCAAAAATAAAAAAACTTCTTGATGAATTATCTCAAGAAGCCTATGCAGGGCCGCTTAGCAAATATCTATTTGCAGCGGCTCGCTTTGTTCGTGAAAAATCATACGGACATAATGTCTTTTTGCGCGGTCTTATTGAATTTACCAATTACTGCAAAAATGATTGCTATTATTGCGGTATTCGCTGTTCTAATCATAAAGCTACTCGCTATCGCCTATCTTTAGAAGAAATATTATTATCTTGTGAAATAGGCTATAAAAATAATCTTCGCACCTTTGTCCTACAAGGCGGTGAAGATATGTATTTCACTGACGATAAAATGACACATATCATTAAAGAGATAAAAAATAAATATCCTGATTGTGCTATCACTTTATCCATCGGTGAAAAAACAAGAGCAAGCTATCAAAAATATTTTGATGCTGGAGCAGATAGATATTTACTTCGTCATGAAACAGCTAATATTTCACATTATCAAAAACTTCACCCAGCAAAAATGGATTTAAACAATCGCTTAAACTGCCTAAAAATTTTAAAAGATATTGGCTATCAAGTGGGAGCTGGTATGATGATTGGCTCACCATATCAAACTTTAGCTGATTTATTGAATGACTTAGAATTTTTAAGTGATTTTCAACCTCATATGATAGGCACTGGCCCTTTTATTCCGCATGAACAAACACCGTTTAAAGATAAAACGGCAGGTAGCGTTGATTTGACTTTAGTCATCTTGGCTATAATTCGTTTATTACTGCCTAAAGTTTTATTGCCAGCAACAACTGCACTTGCCACATTAGCTCCGAATGGAACTATAAAAGGTCTTGAAGCTGGCGCTAATGTCATCATGCCTAATATTTCACCTTTAAATATTCGTTCACTTTATACTTTATATAATAATAAAAAAATAACAGGTGGCGAATCTTTAGAAGGTATCATAAAATTAACAAATGCCTTGCAAGAACATGGCTATCATGTAACCTCTAATAGAGGCGATAGCTTAATGTCTTAATATATATTTCTAAAGAAAGAAGTTGATAGATTTGTACAATCCAAAATCCTCTAAAGCAGAAGAATTTATCAATCATGAAGAAATTTTATCTACTCTTGCTTATGCTGATGAACATAAACATGATAAAGCTTTAATCACTGAAATTTTAGCTAAAGCAAAACTTGAAAAAGGTCTTTCTCACCGTGAAGCTTCTGTGCTTTTAGCTTGTGATATTCCTGAACTCAATGAAGAAATTTTCGCTCTAGCAAAAAAAATTAAAGATGATTTTTATGGTGATAGAATTGTTCTATTCGCGCCACTTTATCTTTCTAATTACTGTGTTAACGGCTGTGTATATTGCCCTTATCATGCTAAAAATAAACATATTGCTAGAAAAAAATTAACTCAAGAAGATATCAAACGCGAAGTCATCGCCCTTCAAGATATGGGACACAAACGCCTTGCTTTAGAAACAGGCGAAGACCCAGTAAATAATCCTATCGAATATGTACTTGAAAGCATCAAAACTATTTATAGCATAAAACATAAAAATGGCGCTATTCGCCGTGTCAATGTCAATATCGCTGCCACAACTGTTGAAAATTATCGCAAATTAAAAGAAGCAGGTATCGGCACTTATATTTTATTCCAAGAAACTTACCATAAAGAAAGCTATGAACAACTTCACCCAACAGGACCAAAACATAATTATGCTTATCATACAGAAGCTATGGATAGAGCTATGGAAGGTGGCATTGATGATGTTGGTTGTGGTGTATTATTCGGCTTAGAAAAATATCGCTATGAATTTGCAGGTCTACTCATGCACGCAGAACATCTTGAAGCACGCTTTGGCGTAGGGCCTCATACTATCAGCGTTCCTCGTATCCGTCGTGCTGATGATATCGACCCATCCACTTTTGATAATGGTATTGATGATGATACTTTTGCCAAAATCGTAGCTTGTATCCGCATTGCTGTTCCTTATACTGGCATGATTGTTTCCACTCGTGAAAGCCAAGCTTGTCGTGAAAAAGTATTGCAACTTGGTATTTCTCAAATCAGTGGTGGCTCTCGCACAAGCGTTGGTGGCTATGCCGAAAAAGAAGCTCCCGAAGAAAATTCCAGTCAATTTGATGTCAGCGATAATCGCTCTTTAGATGAAGTTGTAAATTGGCTTATGAAATTAGGTTTTGTACCTAGCTTCTGTACAGCTTGCTATCGCGAAGGTAGAACAGGCGATAGATTTATGAGCTTATGTAAGAGTGGTCAAATCTCCAATTGCTGTTTACCTAACGCTTTAATGACACTTAAAGAATATCTTTGTGATTATGCTAGTGATGATACAAAACAAGTAGGCGATAAATTAATTCACGAACAATTAGATCAAATTAAAAGCGATAAAGTTCGCGATATCGTAACTAAACAACTTCATTTAATCGCTGAAGGTCAACGTGATTTCAGATTTTAATAAAAAATAAGGTGTATATTATGGATTTAAATCAAACTCCACTTGCCAATCGCACCCATATCGCTTTTTTTGGTATTCGTAATGCTGGTAAATCTAGCATTATGAATGCCTTAACTAATCAAAATATCGCTGTAGTTTCTCCAGTCAAAGGAACGACAACAGACCCAGTGCATAAAGCCATGGAACTTTTACCACTTGGCCCTGTAAATATCATTGATACAGCTGGTCTTGACGATATTGGCGAACTTGGCAAATTGCGTATAGAAAAAACTAAACAAATTTTAAATAAAACTGATATCGCTATTTTAGTTATTGACGCTACTTTAGATTTTACCGATTTTGACCGAAATATTTTAAAATTAATCACTGACAAAAACATTCCCTATATCGTAGCTTATAACAAAGTCGATTTAATGCCTGATTTCAAACCTAAAAATGAAAATATTAAACAGTATGTATATATCAGTGCCAAAGAAAAAACAGGTATTGAAGAATTAAAATCTAAACTTATACAAGTAGCCAAAACTAAACAAGAAAAATTTATCTTAAAAGATATTGTAAATCCCAAAGATACTGTAGTGTTGGTAATTCCTATTGATAAAGCAGCTCCTAAAGGACGACTTATTTTACCTCAACAACAAGTAATTCGCGAATTGCTCGATATTGGTGCTACTGCCATCATGACTCAAGATGATAATTTAGAAAATACTTTAGCCAATCTAAAAACTAAACCAAAACTCATCATCACGGACAGCCAAGTTTTTGACAGGGTAAATAAAATCGTCCCTCAAGATATAGAATTAACTTCTTTTTCAATTCTCTTTTCTCGCTATAAAGGAGATTTAAAGCGACAAGTAAATGCTGTTAAAGTCTTAGATACTATCAAAGATGATGATAAAATTTTAATTGCTGAAGGCTGTACACATCACCGCCAATGTGATGATATTGGCACTGTGAAATTACCTAATTGGATAAAAAATTATACTAAAGCCAACCCAGAATTTATTTTTACCTCTGGCACAGAATTTCCTGATGACTTATCTAAATATAAATTAATCATTCACTGCGGTGGCTGTATGCTCAATCAAGCGGAAATGCAATCAAGATTAAAAAAAGCTCATGAGCAAAATATACCCATGAGCAATTATGGTACTACTATTGCCTATATTCACGGCATTTTAAATAGAACCTTACATGTATTTTCTGATTTTTAATTTCATAAATTATAATTTTATTCTGCGTGCTACAGTTTTAATAACTTTAGCACCTTTATTTTTTATACTGCGAAGTGGTCTAAGTGGTGCAATACGAATTTTTATACGTGGTTTAACATCTTTGACCGTACCAAAATCGCCACGTTTTAAATAAGTTATTCTTATTTTTTCTGGCTTCATTAATTTTTTCAAAGCCTTAATTGCTTTTTCAGGTTTACCATCTTCTTGGCAAATAAATACATCGCTAGCAACATATTTTAATTTTGGATACGTACGCACTACTGCATGACCTTCTTGAAGTAAAATAAATACAATAGCTTGTTCTTCATTCCATAATTGAGCACGAACTTCTATCGGTGTATATCCAGCCATATTCATCGCCATGTCCAAGGACTCACGCAAATCTTCATAATTACTTAAATCTTTATTTTTACAATCGTACATATCTACAGTTAATTGTCTAGCTAAAATCTTCACATCGCTTCTCTCCCTGCCTTAAAATTTATTAATATTATATCATAGCTATAAAAATTATTATATATATCAATCGATTAATAATATATAATAATTATAGAATATATTAGCTTTAAGGAGTGATTTTTATGTTAAAAAAAGTTATGACTTTAATATGCTTTTGCTGTTATCTTTGCTTTATGCAAATAGGTTTTGCTCAAGACATTATCAAACAAGAAACACCCCAAAAACAGACATTGAAAGTAGCTATTTTACCTACGCTTTCCAATAGCCAACGCTATCCAGATGTCAATCAATTACTCTATAACAATTTAACCCAAGAAATGCATGTTCCTCTAAATGATACCTTACAAGCAGTTGAATATATTGATGAAAACAGTATTTATGCTGCGATAAAACAATCCAACTTTACTTATAATCAAAATCTTGATACACTAAAAGATACAGCTGATTTATTAGATGCTGATGTCGTAGTTGGTTATACTATTCCTACTATGTATCAACATTATTATCATTCCATCTCTCATTTAGATGGTTCTCCGCTTTTAAATAGTTATATATCAGTAAACCTTTGGGTATATTATCGCCCATTAAATAAAACATTTAAAATCTCTGATAGACGTCAATATTTTGATGAAATCTCTACATGGGGAATGTTAACTGAACTTGCTAAAGATGCTTCATCAAATCTCAATAAAAAAGCTGAACTAAAATCGCTATTAAAACAATCAATAAAAATAAAGAAAGGTGAATTATAATATGAATATCACTTACTCTCAAGAAAAAAATTTTGATGCTAAAACTCTTTTAGATTTCTTCACAGTATCTGGTAATCCTGATGCTAAATACGAAGAAACACTAGTTGAAGCTATCAACAATGCAGGCACTGTAGTTTCTGCATGGGATAAAGATACAAATGAACTTGCTGCACTTATCACTGTAGTTGATGATGGCAAAATGACAGCTTATATTCGCTATCTTGTTGTTGCACCAAACTATCGTGGTAAAGGCATCAATGATGAATTAATTGCTCAAGTAAAAGCTAAATACGAAAATTATCCTTATCTTTTTGCTTTTGCTCCAGATAATTTCCATGCTTCCTTCTTCTCTAAATTAGGATTTAATGTATTAGATGGTGCTAAAGTATTAGCTCGTTAATTTATAATACTAATACAAAACCGCATTTATTAACTTAAGTGCGGTTTTATTTTATACATATCGAGGTGTTTATCTATGGAATTAACTACTCTTTTATATTTTTTGATAGCTTCTGTGCTACTGACTTTAGCACCTGGACCAGATATCATGTATTTACTTGCTAAAAGTCTAGCTGATGGCACTAAAGCAGGTATTAGCTTAGCTCTAGGCTTAACGACTGGTCTTATCTTTCATACAACGCTTGTAATCATCGGTGTTGCTGCTATCATTCAACAATCACCACTTGCCTTTGCCACCTTAAAATATATTGGTGCTGCTTATTTATTATATCTTGCTTGGGGAGCATTCCATGCTCAAGGCAATTTAAAATTAAATGCTGTAAATAATAGTACTTCCTTTTTTAAATTATATCGTCGTGGGCTCATCATGAATGTTTTAAATCCTAAAGTATTATTATTTTTCTTAGCCTTCTTACCTCAATTTGTCAATTTAAATTCTGATAGCGTCAGCCTTCAAATTGCATTTTTAGGATTTATCTTTGGCTTACAAACACTTATAATATTTTCCCTAGTCGCTATCTGTGCTGGCAAAGTTCGTGACTATATTTTAAACGTAAAAAACTTCAACAAAATAATGGGCTATATTCAAGGTATTGTATTACTCTTTATCAGCTTAGCCCTAATCATAAGTTAATTTAAAAAGCTCCTGATTTTAGAAATACCTCTAATTTTTCAAGAGCTTTCTATATTCTTTAGGTGTCATTTTCATATATTTATAAAAAAATTATATTAAATTTTATCACCATATGGTAGAGACTTGATATATTTTTCCATAAAATCCCAATCCGGAACAAATCCATCTTTAGAATATTGACAATTATTATCAATATATGCTTTTCCATTTTGATACTTTTTTATTGGTAATTTAATTATAATTTTTTTTGTGTCGTTAATTCTACACTGTCGTCCATAAGACCATTTATAATTTTCAGATGTATTTATAATTTGAACAATAAATAATCCACTATATTTATTCATTTTAAACAATGGTGATAATATATTAACATCACTAGTTGCACAAAAATTATCTTCTTGATAATATGCAGTTGCTCCTATTTTTCCAATAGTTATTTTATTACCTTCAAAATCCGGAAACAAATTTGTCATTGCACTAATTCCATTATTAGAATTAGCAGCAGATACATATGGTGTATTGCCAAATTCATAATCATCAGCTGAATAATATATACCCGCACATATATCAAATAATTTAACTAACTCAAATTCTTTCCATTCATCTATTATTAAATCAGGTATCTGATTTAATAAATTTTTTGTACTCAACGGTTTATAATAAAGCGTTTTTATATATCTTTCCATAAAATCCCAATCTGGAATAAATCCATCCTTAGAATAGCTTTTTTGAGAATCTAAAATAGGATTTTTTTTATTATATTTAACAGGTAATAATAATTCTATATATGGCAAAGTTTTATTTGCTTGTCGTCCATAACTATATTTATATTTATTTTTTTCTATTATTGTTATTAAAAATAACTTAACTTCATCTGAAACATCTTTTTTACATTTTAAAATATATAAATCTCTCCCACTATAAAAAACGTCTTTTTGCAAAAAAGTAGAAAGTACGCTTCCACCACCTGCAATAGTTATCAATCCTGCTTCTTGTGGCTCAATATCTTTTATTCTTTTTACTCTAGCAGAAACCCCATTATTTATAGATGTTCGCGAAACAAAATTAACACCATACTCATTTTCATCATAAACTTCTTCACATTTATTTAAATCCAAATTAACACCATATTTAATTATAAATAAATCTTTAAGTAAAAATTTTTTCCATTCTTTAATATTAAGATTCATATACTTTTCCTGTTCTAACTAAATATGCTAAATAATTATTTAATGTTTTTTGAAAATCTTTTTTTTCTAATTTTGTATAATCTGTTTTCATATATGCTTCACATAACCATTCATTATATCCATTAACAACAGCTATTGCAGATTTACCATCAATAACTTTCCTTGACTCATATAATTCTAACCATTCTTTTTCAATTGATTTCCATATAGAATTATTATTTTCATCAAATTGTTCTATTCTACCTATATTCTTTTTCTTTTTAAAACCATCATTTTTATAATAACCAAAAAAAGTTTCTCTAGGTACACCATCTGGTTTAATATGTGGTTGACCCAATGTAAATAACATGCAACATGCACATACTGAAGCTCCAGGGTAAAATATCTCATCTGGAAGAGTAAATACTGCTTCTAAAGTATTATTTTCTAACATTTTTATTTTTTCTTCTGTTATAATTTTACTATTTATACCTATTGCTGCCGCAACTGGTAATAATACTGCTAACTTTACTGTCTTTATTGACAAATTTTCTTTTTCTCTTTTTTCATTCATTTTTTTTACTATATCTGATAAAAAATGAATAAAAACAAATCCTTTTGTTGGATCATCCTTTCCTTCTATTGCTTTTTTAGTCCAATTTTTCTTATATTCCTTAGGAATGCCTATTGGTTTTGCATTATATGGTGGATTCATTAAAATTATATCTGGATTAGCATCCATTATAAATTTTTCATTATCAAAACAACTTCCAAACTTAATATTAGAATTTCCATCTCCATGAATAAGCATATTTGTAGTTGCTAATCCATAAGCCTTTTCTTCTACTTCAATTCCATAAATATGTTCTTTTTTTACAATATTTTGAAGTTCTTTACATTGAGATTCCGTTTTATTTCGTTTACAATCCGCCAATTCTTTAACCATAGCTTGTACTAAAAATGATCCACTACCACATGTTGCATCTAAAACCACTTTAGTTCTATCTACATTTGTTAATTTGCACATAAATTCTGTTATATGATCTGGAGTAAACGCTTGATTTTTATCTGCTTTACCTGTGTATTTATTAAATGCAATAAAAAATAAATTTAAAATGTCTTGACCTTCAGAACTATCTGCATCAATATATTTATAGATTTCTAATAAAATTGTTGTTAAAAAATCTCTCCAATGTTTATTTTTTAACTTTTTTACTTTCTGATCATTTAATACATTTTTTTGTAATAATTCAATTTTCTTTGTCTTATTTTCTGAACCATCTAATAAATTCGATAATGTTGCTTCTATATCTGCTCGTATAGCTTTTTCATCCATTAATTTCCAGATATTATCCAGTTTATTCTTTAATGCATCATCAATAACATTAACTTCCATTTTTTTCATTATATCTTTTAAATATAATAAAGAAGTTCCTACAAATTGACTTCTCAACTTCTCATCAATATCCATTTTATGCAATAGTTCATTTAAACTATACGTATTCTTTAAAACTTTTTCTCTATCATTTTGTTTATTTATTGCAAAAAATCTTTCATAATATTGCATTGTATCTAATACTGTTTCTTCTATTAATTCACATTCTTTATTAATATTAGATTTCCAAACCTTAATTTTATCATTATTGGTATTAGCTAAAATACCAATAATCTTTTTTTCTTTGTGCAAAGCTCTTTCTTCTTCTAAATATGCTGCAAGTTGCTTTTCATCTTTTTTTACAAAATTCTTTTTTGTTTCTACTAAAATAACAATATCATTTTTTTCAAATCTTATATCTAATACAAAATGAGAAATTTTATGTCCTACAGCTTTTTCTAAATTTTCTTTTGAGCCTGCTTCTCTAACATAACTATATTCTCCATTTTCCATATTAGTAGTATGATATTCAATACCTATTTTATTAATAATTTCTATTCTATTCATAAAACCTTACCTTTCTTAGTATATAATATTTTCAAAGATATTCTGTTATCATACTGTACAAACAATATGTTATTTAAACATATTATAATTATAAAAATTTTATTTATATCATAATAAAAGGACTTAGTCCGTTAAAATATAGAACTAAGTCCCTTTATTATATTAATTAATATGTTCAATATTTTGTACACATATAAGAAATTACTATTTTTTTATCTTATAATTAATTCTCAATTGGTTTCATTGTTGGGAATAAGAGTACATCACGAATAGAAGAACTGTCTGTTAAGAACATTACTAAACGGTCAATACCGATACCAAGACCACATGTTGGTGGAAGACCATATTCAAGAGCTGTGATATAATCATGGTCCATCATATGAGCTTCGTCATCGCCACCTTCACGAGCTTTTTGTTGATCAATGAAACGTTGTTCCTGATCAATTGGGTCATTTAACTCGGAGAATGCATTTGCAAGTTCACGACCATAAATGAACATTTCAAAACGGTCAGTGAATGCAGGATTTTCTTTATTGCGTTTTGAAAGTGGAGAAACTTCTGTTGGATATTGTGTTACAATAGTTGGCTGAATTAAAGTAGATTCTACTTTTTCATCGAATACTTCATATAAGATTTCGCCAATAGAATGTTTACCTTCACAAGGAACAGCTAATTCTTGTGCAATTGCTTGTGCTTCTTCTAAAGTCTGAACTTTGCTGAAGTCTTTGCCTGTAGTTTCTAAAACAATATCATTCATTGTAACACGACGGAAATTACTTAAGTCAATTTCTGTACCTTCGTAAGTAATTTTAGTTGTGCCACAAGCATCTATTGCAGCTTGTTTAATGATACCTTCTGCTAAATCCATTAATTCATTGAAGTCTGCATATGCTTGATATACTTCGATAGATGTGAATTCTGGATTATGTCTTACGTCAATACCTTCATTACGGAAGATACGACCAATTTCATAAACACGTTCAAAGCCACCAACTACAAGACGTTTTAAATATAATTCTGTAGCGATACGAAGATACATATCAATATCAAGTGCATTATGATGAGTGATGAATGGACGAGCATTTGCACCACCAGCGATTGGGCTTAATACAGGTGTTTCAACTTCTAAGAAGTTACGGCTATCTAAATAGTTACGGATAGATTTAATGATTTTTGTACGTGTGATGAAAGTCTGACGTACATCTGGATTTACGATTAAATCTAAATAACGTTGACGATAACGAGTTTCTACATCTTTTAAGCCATGGAATTTTTCTGGTAATGGACGAAGGGACTTCGCTAAAATAGAGAAATCAGATACTTTGATAGTGATTTCACCGCGATGTGTTTTGAATAAAGTACCTTCCACACCGATGATATCACCGATATCTAATAATTTAAATTCACCATATTTTTCTTCGCCAAGGTTATCAAGACGGAAATATGCCTGAATTTTTCCGCTAAGGTCGGAAACAACAGTGAAGCTAGCTTTACCATGACCACGAACAGCCATTAAACGACCAGCTACGCGCACTACAGTTTCTTCTCCTAAAGTTTCAAATTGGTCTAAAAGTTCTTGAGCATGATGAGTTACATCATAACTACGACCAAATGGTTCAATACCTTTATCTATGAAAGCTTGCATCTTATCACGACGCACCTGCATAAGTTCATTGATATCTTGTTGTTTTTCTTCTATATGCTGTTTTGCCAACGAAAGTCCTCCTCTTCTTATTTTTTAATTTCTACAATTTTATATTCTAAAGTACCAGCTGGCACTTTTACTTGAACTACTGTTCCTACAGTTTTTCCTAAGATAGCCATACCAACAGGAGATTCATTGGAGATTTTACCTTCTGTAGTATCTGCTTCTGTAGAACCTACGATTGTATATGTTTCATCTTCATCATATTCCATATCTTTGATTACTACAGTATTACCAAGATGTACTACATCTTTATTGCTATCATCAGCTTTGATGATTTCACTATTTCTAATCTGGCTTTCTAAAGTGAGAATTTCACCTTCAATGAAAGCCTGTTCGTTTTTAGCATCATCATATTCAGAGTTTTCGCTAAGGTCGCCTAGTGCGATAGCTGCTTTCAAACGGTCAGCAACTTCTAAACGACGGACACTTTTTAAATATTCAAGTTTTTCTTCTAGCTTCTTTAAGCCTTCTTCGGTCAAAACTACTCGCTTATCTGCCATTTTAATGCTTCCTTTCAGTCATACAATTCATTATACAAAATCATACAATAGTTAAAAATAATAGAAGAAGTGCCAAGCTAACGCCTGACACTACCTTTTTGCAATCAGCAAATATTATATAGGTTTTACGGTATTTTGTCAATTTTTGACAGTAGTTTTTGAGACATTTATACTATACATATCATAGAAAAATTTGTCTTTTACTTGTAAAAATTTATAATGAAAAGGAGTTTTATTATGCGACTTTATCTAATTATTCTCTGCCTTTGTTTTAGTATCCTTTCTATGGGTATGACCTTTGCTCCTACAAAAAATAATTTGCACTACAACAACTTAGCTTTAGGCGATAATTATGAAGATATGATTGCTCAATTTGGTACGCCTCGTTATGATGAACAAAACTATCTTTGGGGTCAAAAAATCACATATTATGTTTATAAAAATAATAACAAAATTGGCATAAATAATGATACTAAAAAAATAGTTGATATGATTATTGTTGATGATACTTATAATCACAACGACAAATTAAAAACTGGCATGACTTCCTATAAAATAGAACAAGTATTTGGTAAAGCAGACAGACAAATGTTTGAAGGCAATACTTGCTATATTTATAAAAATGAAGCTAAAGAAAAACTCATCATTCAAGTCGAACCTACAGATAAATATTTAGAAAGCTTCCGCATAACTAATTTACCAGTTGAATTACCTATAGATACGACTGAATATCTTCCTGATGATGCCACTGACGAAACAGAAAATCCTTTAATGGCAGATAAACAAATCGATACTTCTGCTGTTAACACTCCTGCTAAAGATAAATTTCAAATAAATTATAATTATTCCTTCACAAAATAGGCTTTAGCTTGTTTTACATCTTTTTTCATTTGATTTAATAATGCATCAACTGAAGTAAATTTTATTTCCCTACGAAGCATTTTTAGAAAATCAACACGTATGATTTGTCCATAGATAGTTTGTTGAAAATCAAAAATATTTACTTCCACGCGACGGCTGATATCTTCAAATGTTGGATTTGTACCTACGCTAGCTACAGCTTGATATTTTTTTCCTTCCACATAAGCTTCAACAACATAGACACCATTTGGCACCATAGCACGCTCTGCTTTTATGGCTAAATTAGCAGTTGGAAAACCTAATAAACGACCACGTTTTTTTCCATGAATTACTTCTTCATCTATGCTAAATGGCTTACCTAACATTTTATTTGCACAATCTAAATCACCTTCAGCTAATGCTTTACGAATGACAGTGCTACTTACCATATTATTATGGCAATAAATAAAATGTTGCATATATGCTTTAAAACCATATTTTTCTCCAAGTTCTTTTAATAAATCCGGTGTTCCTAATCCTTTTACCCCAAAACTATAATTAGGACCTGTAACTAAAAATTTAGGAGATAAATAATCTTTCAACATTTTAACGAAAGCTTCTGGTTCCATCTGACAAAGTTCTAGGTTAAATTCAATATTAAATAAAAAATCTACACCTAAAGCTTCAATATCTCTAATCTTGGCTAAAGTATCATTGATAATCAAAGGTTTACGCTTCGGAGCAATCACAGATAATGGGTGATTACTAAAGGTAAAAACAGCACTTAATCCTTGATTTTCTTTAGCCAATTTGACAGCTTGCATTATGACATTTTGATGACCGATATGTACACCATCAAAAGTCCCTAAAGCAACAGCCAAATTTTTACCTTGCAAATTTAAATTTTTTATATCCAAAAGCGAGGAAAAAACTTGCATACAATTCTACCTCTTTACTACTTAAAATTTATATATAATTTAGAATAACATACTTCATCTAAAAAATAAATCTATACGCAAAGGAGCCTTGTTATGGGCAAAATAATTTTAATAACTGGTGGTGCGCGCTGTGGCAAAAGCAGCTTTGCCGAAGATTATGTAAAAACTCATGGTCAAAATATCGCCTATATCGCCACCTCACAAATCTATGATGATGAGATGGCTTATCGCGTGAAACTACATCAACAACGCCGTCCTAGTTCGTGGCAAACTTTTGAAGCACCATTTCACGCTGAAAAAGCTATCCATGAAGCTTTTTGTCATCACGATATAATTCTCTTTGATTGTTTGACACTTTATTTAAGCAATTATCTTTGCAGTGAACAAACACAAGCATACTCTATGGAACAATTATCTGCTGGAACTAAAGATATGATGTCAACTCTAATTGAAGCAGTACAAGCACAAAATACAGATAAAACATGTGTATTTGTAACTAATGAAGTAGGTTCTGGCATAGTTCCAGAAAATGCTCTTGCTAGAAAATATCGCGATTTAGCAGGACTTTGCAATCAACAAATTGCTAAAGCTTCCGCTGAAGTCTATCTTGTTATTTCTGGCATTTCTGTAAAAATAAAATAATTTTTATATTTATATTTTATGTTTTTTCATCTATTATATAAATTATTCTCGTCAGTTCGTTTCTTTTGAATGAATAAAAATTTTTCATAAAGAAACGAACATATTATTTTTAAGGAGGTATTTTTTAGTGAATAATTTTTTATTGGGTCTACAATTTTTAACACGTATCACTATCAAGAAAAATCTTGATTGGTCTGAAAAAGCTTGTGGTGGCAGTGTTAAATTTTTCCCTTTAATTGGTGCAATTTTAGGTATAATATATGTTCTAGTGGGTTATGTGATATATTATTTATTGCCTAGTTTTAATATTTATCTATCAGCACATCTCATAGGTTTTATCCTTCTATTTTGCAATATCTTTTTGACAGGAGCGCTCCATTGCGATGGCTTCACTGATACTATGGACGGTATTTTATCAGGAAGAAAACGCGAACGTATCTTAGAAATCATGAAGGATAGTCGCGTAGGTGCTCATGGTGCTACTTGTTTAATTCTAGTTTTGATTGGCAAATATAGTATGTTTACTGATTTAATGGTAAATCAAAATATTTATATTACTCATGCTCAATTTTTCAACAGCTTATTTGCTTTATTCTTAATGCCGATTATCGCTCGTTGTTGCATGAGTATCGCTGTAGTCTTATTTCCTTATGCTCGCAAAGAAGGTCTTGGCAAAGCTTTTCATGAATATTCTTCTAAAAAAAGTATGGCTTTTGCTCTTCTTTTCACTTTTATCATTTCATTACTTCTAGGCACTATTGGCGTTATTGCTCTTATCTTTACTATAATCGTTATGTATTTGTTCAATCGCTATGTTGCAAATCTAATCGGAGGTTTAACAGGCGATGTATATGGTGCTACTGCAGAAATAGGTGAATTAGTAGTTTTATTTGTTTTTGTCTTAGCACAATCTTTTATATGATTTAATTTTCAAGTTAAAAATTAAGGAGGATTTTCTTTGACTAAGCTTATTTTAATTCGTCATGGTAGAACACTTTGGAATAGTTCTGGAAAATTTCAGGGACAATCTGATATTGAATTATCTCAGGAAGGAATTTCACAAGCTGAAAAACTAGCTGAAAATTTTCCTGTTACTCATATAGATAGAGTATATAGCAGTAATCTAAAACGAGCTTATATCACTGGAGAAATAATCGCTAAAAAATTTAATGTGCCAATCATCAAAGATAAACGCCTTTGTGAAGTTTCTTTCGGCTCTTGGGAAGGTTTAACTTATGATGAAATTCATGAAAAATGGCCTAATGAAATCGAAACTATGTTTTCTACTCCAGATGTTTTGACTATGCCTGAAGGAGAATCTTTCGCTCAAGTGCAAAAACGTGGCGTTGAAGCTCTATTAGATATTGTAAACAAACACCCTGATGAAACTATTGCCATCACAGCTCATGGTGGAATTTTACGCACTTTACTTGCTTATGCTTTGCATATGCCACTTCGCTATATTTGGACTTTAAGACAAGATAACACAGCTGTAAATATCGTTACTTTTTATGGCGATAAAATCAATGTTGAGTTATTAAATAGCACAGCACATCTTAGCCTTACACAATTGCCAAAATTAGGTCGTTTTTCTTAATTAACGAGGTTTATTATGACAAAAAAATATCTTATTTTACCTCAAAATGGTGGCGATAAATTTCGTCAGCTTCTTGCTTCTATGCCCGGAACAGCTCAAGAACAAAAAATCATGCAAGAAGCTACTATTAAACATGTAGAAATTGATGTAAATAACAATTCATGGGAAATCCTCATGCAAACTTATAATGGTATACCTGATGAATTATTAGCTAAAGCTTCATCATATATCTCGCAAAAATGCAATATTCCCACTGTAATTTTTTATCAAGATATTGTGGACTTGCCACAAGAAGTAGCCCGCCATTGGTCTATCATTGTTCAAAATGCAGCTAATGGTAACCCTACTTTATTTTCCATTTTAAACCAAGCTAGTCATAGCGTTGATGGCAATAAAATCATGATAGATTTCAAAGGCGACCATATTGAAGATATTTTACGCTCTCATAATATTGAAGAAACTATATCTCAAGCTGTTCAAGCTATGGTACATTGCCCTTGTCATGTTATCTGTCGCATTGATAGTCAACAACCTGCAATAAATAATACTTTAGCTGATTTTGACCCTGAATCTTATCTTCGTCAACTTCAACAACAAGCTAAAACACAAAACCATACAGTCAGCAAAAATAATACACCGCCACCACCTGCTAATAATGCAAATAATCCTGCACCAAAATTCCGTCGCAAAAGTGAACGCAAATTAATGATTGATAACATTCCTGAAGAACATATTGAAATCACTAGCATTGATGGCGAAATGAAAAATATCGTTTTACGCGGTCGCATTTTCAATATCAATAATCGTGAATTCAATACAGGAACTAATCTTCTAACTTTTGACCTAGCAGATGAATCTGACGGTATTTCTTGTAAAGTATTCTTAAAAAATAAAGATGACTTTGAAGAAGTAATGTCTGCTCTAAAAAAAGCTGATATTATCAAAATAAAAGGCTCTATCCGTTTTGACTCTTATCTCAATGATTATGTAATGATGCCACTTAATATCTGTTTGTCTGAATTACCAAAAAGAGAAGATAGAGCTATCGAAAAACGCGTAGAACTACACGCACATACACATATGAGCAATATGGACGCTGTTGTATCAGCAAAAGAATTGATATCTACTGCCGCTCGTTGGGGCTGGCCTGCTATCGCTATCACTGACCATGGTGTCGTTCAAGCCTTCCCAGAAGCGATGAAAGCTGCCAAAGATAATAAAATAAAAGTAATCTATGGCATTGAAGGATATCTGACAGGCGATGATTATCAACAGCGCAGAGCTAATCATATCATCATGTTAGCCAAAAATTCTATTGGTCTTAGAAATATTTATCGAATGGTCTCCTTATCTCATTTGAAATATCTCTATAAATCAAGACCTAGATTACCGAAAAAAATCATTTCTGAATTGCGTGAAGGTGTAATCATCGGTTCGGCTTGTGAAGCAGGTGAATTAATCAGAGCTATTGTAAATAATGAAAGCGATGAAAAATTATTAGAAATAGCTAGTTTTTATGATTATCTTGAAATTCAACCAATCGGCAATAATGCCTTTTTAATCCGCAACGAAAATTTCCCTGATGTACAAACTGATGAAGATTTAATAAAAATCAATCTAAAAGTTGCTGAGCTTGCCAAAAAATTAAATAAAATGCTCATAGCGACTTGTGATGTTCATTTTTTAAATGCCAAAGATAGTATTTATCGTGCTATTTTAATGAAAGGCAAAGGTTTTGAAGATGCGGAAAAACAACCGCCATTATATCTTCGCACAACTGATGAAATGCTCAAAGAATTTAGCTATTTAGGCGAAGAATTAGCATATGAAGCAGTCGTTACTAACCCACGCAAAATAGCAGATATGGTAGAAGTCTTCAAGCCTATTCCTGATGAATTATATTCACCTATGATACCAGGAGCTGACCAAGAAATTCACGATATGTCCTATGCCAAAGCTCGTGAATTATACGGTGAAAATCTGCCTAAAGTAGTACAAGACCGCTTAGAATTAGAATTAAATTCCATCATTGGTCATGGTTTTGCCGTGCTTTATTTAATCGCTCATAAACTCGTAAAAAAATCACTTGATGATGGCTATCTTGTTGGTTCTAGGGGTTCAGTTGGTTCTTCCTTTGTCGCTACTATGACGAATATAACAGAAGTAAATCCTCTACCACCACATTGGCGCTGTCCTCATTGTCGCCACAGCGAATTTATTGAAGATGGTACTTATGGTTGTGGTTTTGATATGCCAGATAAAGATTGCCCTCATTGCGGAACTAAAATGATTAAAGATGGTCATGATATACCATTTGCTGTATTCATGGGATTTGACGGCGATAAAGTTCCTGATATCGACTTGAATTTCTCTGGTGATTATCAACCAGTAGCTCATAAATACACTGAAGAATTATTCGGCAAAGATAATGTTTTCCGTGCAGGAACTATCGCCACTGTAGCTGATAAAACTGCTTACGGTTATGTAAAAAAATTTTTTGACGAAAAAGGTATTAAAAAACGCGATGCTTATATCAACAGTCTTGTAAATGGTTGCACTGGTGTAAAACGCACTACAGGTCAACACCCTGGCGGTATCATGGTTATTCCTCGTAATATGGACGTACATCATTTCACGCCAATTCAAAGACCTGCTGACGATACTACGACAAATACGATAACTACACATTTTGATTACCACTCTATCAGTAGCCGTCTAGTAAAATTAGATATACTTGGGCACGATGATCCTACAGTAATAAAAATGCTCGAAAATATAACTCATCGCGACCCTAGAACTATTCCTTTTGATGACCCAGCTACTATGAGTATCTTCTCCTCTACAGAAGCCCTCGGTGTAACACCAGAAGAACTTGGTGCTACATCTGGCACATTTGGTATTCCTGAATTTAGAACACCATTTACACGTCAAATGCTTGATGACACTAAACCTAAAAAATTCAGTGATTTAGTGCGTATCAGTGGATTTTCTCATGGTACTAATGTGTGGCTTGAAAATGCTCAAGATTTAATCACTTCAGGAACTTGCACTGTTTCCGATGCGATTTCTTGTCGTGATGACATCATGATGCATTTAATTCACAGTGGTATTGACCCATTATTTTCCTTTAAAACTATGGAAAAAGTGCGTAAAGGTAAAGGGCTTAGTGAAGATGATATTAAAGTCATGAAAGATGGCGGTATACCTCAATGGTATATTGATTCTTGTCTAAAAATAAAATATCTCTTCCCACGTGCCCATGCCACAGCTTATGTTATGATGGCATATCGCATAGCCTTTTGCAAAGTTCACTATCCACTTGCCTTTTATGCTGCTTATTTCTCTATTCGTGCTGCTGAATTTGATGCAGATATTATTTCTAAAGGTAAATTAGCTGTTCGCGATAAACTCGACGAAATCATTGAACTTGAAAAACAGAAAAAATTATCCGTAAAAGATAAAGGCTTCCAAGTCGTTTTAGAGCTTGCTTGGGAAATGTATCTTCGTGGTTTTTCTGTAGAAAAAGTAGACCTTTATAAATCAAATGCTGATAAATTCATCTTACATGAAAAATCTCTATTACCGCCATTTACTGCCCTTACTGGTATCAGTACTATGGCTGCAAATAATATCGTTCAAGCTCGCCTTGAAGGCGAATTCACTTCTATTGATGACCTCAAAAAACGTGCTAGTTTATCTACACCAATTGTTGAACGCTTGCGTGAACATGGTTGCTTAGATGGTCTACAAGAAAGTGACCAAATTTCCTTATTTAGTTAAAATCAAAAATTAAATAAAAACTCATCAGAAAGGATTTATCATGAAACGAACACTTTCACTTTCCCAAAATATTTTAGTTGGGTCTATGCTATTTGGTATGTTCTTTGGTGCAGGAAATTTAATATTTCCTGTACATCTAGGACAAGAAGCCGGCAGTAATATTTTTCTAGCTAATATCGGCTTTATGCTAACTGCCATTGGTCTTCCATTTTTAGGTATTGTCGCTATGGGTATTTCTCGTAGTGAAGGTCTTTTTGATTTAGCTAGTCGCATTAATAAACCTTATGCTCATTTTGTTACTGTACTTTTATATCTCACAATTGGACCTGCTTTTGCAATTCCACGTACAGCAGCAGTTTCTTATGAAATAGGTTTATCTAGCCATGTTGATGCTTCCATGCAAACAATTTATTTAGCAATTTTTTCACTTATTTTCTTTGTTTTAGCATTAGCATTTGCTTTAAAACCAGGTAAAATTCTCACATGGATTGGTAAGATTTTAAATCCACTCTTTTTAGTATTTATTGCAATTTTAATGGTAACTGCTGTAATCAATCCTATGGGTTCACCTGATGCTATGCCTGTACAAGAAGCATATCAACAAGAAGCTTTCTTCAAAGGTTTCACTGAAGGCTACAACACTATGGACGCTTTAGCTTCTCTTGCTTTTGGTATCATTGTTATTCATACATTGCACAATCTAGGATTAAAAAATCCAAAAGATGTAGCTTATGGTACATTAAAAGCAGGTATTGTTGTTTTAATTCTCATGGGCATTATCTACAGTTTCTTAGCTTATATTGGCGCTTGCAGTTTAGGGCAATTTGCTTTATCTGCTAATGGTGGTATTGCTCTTGCTCAAATCTCCACTTATTATTTTGGTTCATTTGGTCATATTCTGTTAGCTCTTACCGTTACTATAGCTTGCTTAAAAACTTCCATCGGTCTTATCACTGCTTGTTCCACTACATTTAGTGAATTATATCCTAACTCTTTTAGCTACAGAACATATGCTTTTATCTTCACTATTGTTTCTTTCTTAATCGCTAACGTTGGTTTAACTAGTATCATTTTCTTAGCTATTCCAATTCTCATGTTATTATATCCATTAGCTATAACACTTATCATCTTAGCGTTTATCAGTGCAATTTTTGGCTATCATCGTTATGTATATTCTGTAACCACACTTTTCACTTTATTTGCAGCTATTGGTGATATGTTAAATTCCCTACCTTTTGGACTAAATAACACAGCTACTATCAGCGCTATTATTGAAGTATATAAAAATACTTTGCCATTTTTTGATATGGGTATGGGCTGGATTGTTCCTTCCATTATCGGTCTTATCATTGGCGTTATTATTTCTCTTATCAAAAAAGATTAAAAAAAATGCGGTAACACAAATAAGTGTTACCGCTTTTCTTATTTTTTAGGATAAACGCCTATTGTCAATTCATTTAATTTTGGATATTTCGTATTGCCAAGCTTTCTAAATATTATAGCTACAATTAAAGTAAACAATACTACTAATACATAAAAAATCATAGAATTAACAGCCGTCATAACTATATTAAATTTTGCCATAAATAAAGCTAAATAAGTGATTGCCACAGGATGAGCTAAATATACAAAATATGAATGTTTACCTAATAGAGAAAATAAACTAGTTCCTATTCTAGCTAAAAATCCATATTGAAATTCTGCAAATAAATATAAACTAGCACCTAAAGTATAAACAAGACCAGCTGGAGATAATTGATGAGCAGTATTTATTGCTCCTTCTGGAGAATAACCATTATAGTAAATACAATAATAATAATATGCTAATAACCCAATCAAGCTTATAAAACCAAAAGCTCTTAATTTATTCAAATTATCTCTCATGAAGATTTTAAATTCATCATAATGTACAGATACATATCCACCTAATAAAAAGATAAATACATAATGTATTACCCAATAATTTAAACGATACATAAAAATAGCTTTAACTATTTCATTTTGAATACCATATGGGTTCATCAAAAAGCTTGAATAATAATCTACTGCCATTTGAAAAACAAATAAAACTACTAATAATACAATATTTAATCTTTTTACAATAAAAATCCACAGTGGCATTAAAGCATAAAACCAAACCAATAATATCATGAAATATAATTGATAACATGCTAAACCAAAAAATAAAATGCCAATCAAATTTAATGGATGAAGTAAATACAACGTTTGATTTGTTATTGTATAATGCAAAATATAAAAAATAGACCATACAAGATAAGGGATTAACACTGTTTTAAATCTTCGCTTCATGAAATTTTTATAATTAAACTTTTCCTGTAAATCTAAATTATAAAATAAGCCAAAAGCGGAGATAAAGAAAAAAATCGGTACTGAAAATCTCGTTACAATTTCATACAAAGCCAATAATTGTAAATTAGGAGTGGGATTATTCATCAAGTATTGTGAACCCACATGTATACCAACTACGCCTAGCATGGATATTCCACGCATATATTCAATAGCTGGCACTCTCTCTTTTTTTATACTCACATGAATACCTCTTTTATTATTTATTTTTATTCATCATAGCAAATCCATCTTCAAAATACAATAACTACTACATAATACACTAATAAAGCAGGATATTTAACCATACGTATTGAATAGTATAGATAAAGTCCCTAAAATGTAAATACGAAAAATTTTTAAATAAAATAAAAAAATAAAGCAGGATTTTTATAATTATGTGTAGAATGTATTTACGTTATGGCAAAAATCATCTATAATTAAATAGTTTTATTGAAAGGTGAGTTTATATGCGTACACAAAACTTGCACGATGATTTTGTTGAACAAGTGCGTTCTTCTTCAGATATCTTATCTGTCATCTCAAGTTACGTTCATCTCAAAAAACGAGGTAATCGCTATTGGGGTTGTTGCCCCTTTCACAATGAAAAAACACCTTCATTTTCCGTAGTTCCCCAACAGGGATTTTTTTATTGCTTTGGTTGTCATGCTGGTGGTAATCTATTTAAATTTATATCTCTTATAGAGAATATTTCTTATTATGAAGCCATAAAACTACAAGCCCAAAGATTGAATATTCCTATACCGACTACGAAAAAAAGTGCTGACGAACTCAAACAAGAACAACAAAAAGATTCATTGTTTAAAATACATGAACTGGCGGGTTCTTTTTTTCATAATTGTTTAACTCGTACCTCTCTTGGAGAAGCTGGTAGAGCATACTTTTCTTCTCGCCAAATAAATTCAGATATAATTACGAAATTTAAACTTGGCTTTGCTCCTAACCTTTGGGATAAACTATTTACCTCTTTTACTAAACGAGGCATTACTAAAGAGTTACTTGCTAAAGCAGGTCTAATCACTATAAAAGATTCTGGTAAAGTCTATGACCGTTTTCGCAATCGCATAATCATTCCTATCATGAATGAACATGGTCAAATCTGTGGCTTTGGTGGCAGAATTATCAATCCAAATGATTCTCCCAAATATTTAAATTCACCAGAAACACTTATTTTTAATAAAAGACATTTGCTATTTGGTTTAGATCATGCACAAAAATCAATAAAAGAAAATAACTTCAGTATTGTTGTTGAAGGTTATATGGATGCTATCGCATTACATAGTCATAATATTACTAATGCTGTAGCGTCATTGGGTACTGCATTTACTGCTCAACAATGTAGAAAAATTCTTCGCTATTCACCAAATATATATTTTTGCTATGATAGTGACAATGCTGGGCAAGCTGCTACTATGCGAGCTTTAGCTATCGCTAGCAGTAATGGTGCTAATGTCAAAGTAATCACCATTCCTGATGGCAAAGACCCAGATGAATTTTTACGCCATCATGGTAGCAAAGAATTTTATGCATTAATTGATAAAGCTCTTCCGCTAATGGAATATCAATTGCAATATGTATTAAAATCAACAGACCGCAATACTTTAGAAGGAAAGCTTTTAGCAGTAAACCAATTAATGCCACTTTTAGCTAATATTACAAACACTGTCGAACGCAATGAATATATTATTCGTATATCAAATGTTTTGGGTATAGATGAAGGCGTTATTCGCAGTGATTTGCAACGACAAAATTCGCAAAGAAATTTTAATGCATATGATGTCTCTACAGATAATCTTCCTGGAATAAATTCACGCAAAGCATTCTCTGAAAAAAAAGATGCTTTGACCATGGCAGGAAGATGTATCATCAAAAAAATTTGGCATGAAGCTAGTATTTTAGATTATGTTCTAAATCTTATACCAGCTGAAGAATTTCCCAATAAAATCCATGGAGAAATTCTAAAATATTTAGCAAGTACACTTGCTAATAATCAGCCTTTTACAGATATTGATGCTGCTGAGAAACTAAGTGATACCGCTTATAGTGAACTTTCACATTGTTTAGTTGAAGAATTTACAACTGATGATGACATTCAACTCACTGAAGATTGTCTAAAACTTTTACGTCGTTATTATCTAAATAGTAATTATGAAAAACATCGCCTTTTAGCAGATGAATTACAACGAAATGGCGACAGTAGATTTTTAGAAGAATTAAAAATTAGTCAACAAATACGAATGGAAATGGATAATTTATCCTCGTAGAGCTCCTATAAATCTGGAGACATAAGCCCTATACCTATAATAATAAATTAAGAGGAGGCATGTAATAATGGCTCAATCCAAAAAAAATGTAAAAGCCGTTAAAGATACTAATGCAGCAGCAGCTGCTGCCAGCTTAGACGCAATCAGTAAGTTATTAGATAAAGGTAAAAAAACTGGCGTTTTAACTTACAATGAAATTATGGAATCCCTTCAATCAGTTGACATGTCACCAGATGAAATAGACGAATTATACGATACATTCACCAAACGTGGCATTGACATCATTGATAATGGTAATGATATAGGACCAGATGATGATTCTAATCTCAAAGATGATGAAGATGATATTGATATTGACCTTAGCATACCTGAAGGTATAAATATCGATGACCCTGTTAGAATGTATCTTAAAGAAATTGGTCGTGTTCCATTATTATCTGCTGATGAAGAAATAAAATTAGCAAAACGCATGGAAGATGGGGATCTTGAAGCTCAAAAACGCCTAGCAGAAGCAAACTTACGTCTTGTTGTAAGTATCGCTAAACGTTATGTTGGTCGTGGCATGCTCTTTTTGGACTTAATCCAAGAAGGTAACTTAGGCTTAATAAAAGCTGTTGAAAAATTCGATTACAATAAAGGCTACAAATTTAGTACTTATGCTACATGGTGGATTCGTCAAGCCATTACTCGTGCTATTGCCGACCAAGCTCGTACTATTCGTATTCCTGTCCACATGGTTGAAACCATCAATAAATTAATTCGCGTATCTCGTCAACTTCTCCAATCCTTAGGACGTGAACCAAGCCCTGAAGAAATAGCAAAAGAAATGGACGTAAGTGTAGATCGTGTACGTGAAATCATGAAAATAGCTCAAGAACCAGTATCTTTGGAAACACCTATCGGTGAAGAAGAAGATTCTCATCTTGGAGATTTCATCGAAGACCATGATGCACCAGCTCCTGCTGAAGCAGCATCTTTTGTACTTTTAAAAGAACAATTAGAAGATGTTCTTGATACTTTAACTGAACGTGAAGAAAAAGTTCTTCGCCTTCGCTTTGGTTTAGATGATGGTCGTGCTCGTACTTTAGAAGAAGTAGGTCAAAATTTTGGTGTAACACGTGAACGTATTCGCCAAATTGAAGCAAAAGCACTTCGCAAACTTCGTCATCCTAGCCGTAGTAAAAAATTAAAAGATTTCTTAGAATAAGCTTTGTTTAAAGCCTATTTATTGCTTATATAAATAGGCTTTATAAATTTTTTAAAAAAGTTTATAAAAAAATATAAAAAAAGTGTTGACAATATAGTTAATAATGTATTATAATAATTTCCGTTGGTGATGAGACATTCCTCGATAGCTCAGTTGGTAGAGCAATCGGCTGTTAACCGATCGGTCGTAGGTTCGAGTCCTACTCGAGGACCCAATTTCTAACAAGATTGTAAGATTCCTTGATAGCTCAGTTGGTAGAGCAATCGGCTGTTAACCGATCGGTCGTAGGTTCGAGTCCTACTCAAGGAGCCATTTTTATTTGGGCCTATAGCTCAGCGGTAGAGCCCCCGGCTCATAACCGGTTGGTCCCTGGTTCGAATCCAGGTGGGCCCACCACTTAATAAAGATGATATTAAACCTCCATATTTTATGGAGGTTTTTTTTGTTATCTATTTACTCAAAACCATTTATCATTATTTTTTCTAAATTGTTCTTTTCTATAATTATCAGGAGAAATACCTACCCATCTTTTAAATTGCCTAGAAAAACTGGACATATTCTGATAACCTAATGCTAAACTTATATCATTTATTGATAATTTTGGTTTTAATAACAAAAGCTTTGCTTTACTTAATTTTAAATCCGATAAATATTTTCTTGGCGATACCCCAAAATATTTAGTAAATACTCTTGTACCATATCCTTCACTTAAACCAATTTTACTCATAATATTATACACTAATATATTTTCATCAATAAAAATATTACTATTTAAATACGCATGTATCTTATCATTTAAACCTTTTTTTAAGTGTTCTGCTATAACTTTAGCATAATAACTTTGATTTATATTTGAATTTTTATATGTTCTCTTTGATAAATCATACATATACATTAAAAAATTAGATAATATCATTTGTATCTCCATTTTTATACAAAAAGAATCCTGCTCCACATTTATTAATGAGATTAAATTTTGTAAATATTTCTTTATTTCTATATTAGGTTTAGTTTTATTTTGATAATAAGTATCACTCTGAATAAGAATTAATTCAAATACAGGATCATCTATATCAAAATGAAAGCAAAAATACTCCATACTATCTATACACTTTATAGTATGTTTTCTTCCAGGTGGAATAATTAATATGTCTCCTTTTTTCAAATAAATAGTATCTTTTTCCATAATAATTTCTTCTATTCCATCTATAACATAAATACACTCAAACGCTTTATGTTCTTCTATAGGTACCTTCCAATTTTTATCTACCTGTTGATAATGTGCTCCAAAAAAGCAAATATTCCAATCAAATACTGGTAATAATTTTGCTTTTTCTAAAAAATTTATCATATTTTTCTCATCTCCTAAAGTCAGATTTGGTAAAATTTTTTCTTTATTTGGTAATTTATTAATTAATTAAAATTCTCTATAATATCAACTATAATAATAAAAAATTAAATCTAAAATAAGTCATAAAAGGATATATTTTTATAACTTAAATTTTTAAAATTATTTTTAGGAGAATATTATGCAACAAAAAAATTTATATTATGGCGTAGCCTATTACTATGAATATCTTCCTTATGATAGGCTAAATGAAGACATTCAAATGATGAAAAAAGCTAATATTAATCTAGTTAGAATTGGTGAAAGTACATGGAGTACATATGAACCACAAGAAGGAGTATTTGATTTTTCTTCATTAGAAAAAGTTCTAAAAGCGATGAAGGCTGCTAACATTAAAGTTATTGTTGGAACACCTACTTATGCAATACCTACATGGTTAGCCAAAAAATATCCTGAAGTTATGCTTCGTGATTTAAATGGTACTAAAAAATATGGTGCTCGTCAAATTTTCAACTATAATCATCCTACTTTTCGATATTTAGCAGAACGTATCATTCGTAAAATAGTAGAAAAAAGTTTTAACTATAGTAATGTTATTGGATTTCAAGTAGATAACGAAACTAGACATTTTAATATGAGCAATGATGATATTTATATTGCATTTCAAAAATATTTAAAAGAAAAATTTCATAATGATTTAAATAAACTAAATTATGAATTAGGATTAAATTATTGGAGTAATCGTATCAATGCCTGGGAAGATTTTCCTCCTATAAATTCTACTATAAATGGTAGCTTAGCTATTTTATTTGAAGAATTTAAACGTTCTTTAGTAAAAGATTATTTATCTTGGCAAACCAAAATAGTTAATGAATATAAAAAACCTCACCAATTTGTAACTAATAATTTTGATTTTGAATGGAGACAGCAATCATTTGGTATTAATGCTGAAGCTAATCATTTTGATATCTCTAATTGTTTTGATATTACTGCTGTTGATATATACCATCCATCTCAAGATGATTTGACTGGTATTGAAATTGCTTTTTGTGGCGATTTTGCTCGTAGTACAAAAAACAAAAATTATATAGTAATGGAAACCGAAGCTCAAGCCTTCAGACATTGGACACCATATCCAAATCAATTACGACTACAAGCATTTAGTCATATTGCTTCTGGAGCTAATACTGTTGAATATTGGCACTGGCATTCTATTCATAATAGTTTCGAAACATATTGGAAGGGGCTATTGAGCCATGATTTCCAACCTAATCCCATCTATAACGAGTCTTGTATTATAGGAAAAGAATTTAAATTATTAAGTCCCTATTTAGTTAATACTACAAAAAAAAATAAAGTGGCTCTTCTTGTAAGCCATAATTGTTTATCTGCTATTGATTGGTTTCCATATAAAGGTCGTCTATTTGATAAAACAGAAGAACATCAATATAATGATATCATTCGTGCTTACTATGATGAACTTTACAAACTTAATGTTGAAGTAGATATTATAGAATTAGGTACAAAAAAACTCAATAACTATCAATTTATCATTGCTCCATCTTTATATTCTATTAGCGATGAAGACCTTATTACTTTAAATGACTATGTAAAAAATGGTGGAATTATTTTATATTCTTTCCGTTCTGGATTTAGTAATGAAAATGCAAAAGTTCGTACATGTGTTCAACCTGGTATCATATCAAAAGCCTGTGGAGTAGAATACAATATGTTTGTTGAACCTCAAAATGTTACTATTAGTGGTATAGACGAATTATCTTCCATATTTAATGAACCTATACTTTATTGGATGGAATTATTAACACCAACAACAGGAAAAAGTTTAGCTAAATATAATCATCAATATTGGGGAAAATACTCAGCTATTACAGAGAATAAATTTGGCAAAGGAACTGCTTATTATGTAGGTACTTATCTAAATTCTAATAGCATAAATAAATTACTTACTTATATTTTGAAAATTAATAATCTTTGGACTAATAGACAAAATCAAGTTTTTCCTATTATAAATAAATGTTTAAAAAACTCTGATAAATATATTATTGAATTTTATTTTAACTATTCTAATAATAAACAATCTGTTATTTTTAATGGAGATAAATCTTATTCTTTATTAACTAATAAAATAATTAATAATAATGATATATTTACCCTCAACCCATGGGATTTTAATATATTTATTACTAATAAGAAGGTGACTGCTAATGAATAAGCTATTACAAGAAATAAAAGATGAAAATATGCATTTTTGGGGATTTGCAGGAATAAATGTTATGTATTTCTCCATTTGGTGTATTATTGCTTGGTATTTAACATTATGGATGGAAGAAGTAGCTAACATTGATAGTATCTATGCAGGAATTATTTTTTCTATTATGGCAGCCTCTTCTTTAGTTTTACAACCTTTTTTTGGTATTATTTCTGATAAATTAGTCTTTAAAAAACATCTAATTTTAACAATTTCTATTCTAGGAGTTTTTATTGGTCCTTATTTTCAATACTTATTTTTAGATTTATTATCTATAAATACTTTTTTTACAATTACTTTAACAGGAATCTATTTAGGTTTTATCTTACATGGTGGTTCTGCTGTTGTAGAACAATATATTCAACGAGCTGCTCTAGCTAATAAATTTGAATATGGACATGCTCGTATGGGTGGCTCTGTAGCTGCTATGTTATCAACATTAATTGCAGGAAGATTATTTATTTGGCAACCATATGCAATATTCTGGGCTTGTTCTATTTGCGCATCAATCATGACTTTAATTCTTATTTTTAGTGCTAAAGTTAACAGTGATAATATTGCAGCAGCTGGAAATATATCCAATAAATTAGATATAAAACAATTTTCTAAAGTTTTAAAAATGAAAAATTTTTGGATATTATCTTTATTTTTTATGGGTTCTTCTGCTATTTATGATGTAGTAGATCAACAATTTATTATATTTTTTAAATCTTTTTTTAAAAGTGCTGATGAAGCAACTTTAACTTATAGTTATGTAGGTTCTTTTAATAGTATCCTAGAATTTATTATTATGATTCCTATGCCTTATATTATAAATAAAATTGGTGCTAAAAATGGATTGATCTTAGCTGGATTTGTTGCTGTTTTACGTATAGTAGGCAGCGCACTAGCTCCAACTTGGTATACTGTTATATTTTTTAGATTGCTTGCTGGTTTAGAAATGCCTTTACTATTAATTTCTATAACTAAATATATTGCTAACTCGTTTGATATTAGATTTTATGCTACTGTATATGCTTTGTCTGCTAATTTTTCCAAACAAATTTCTGTATTTATAATGTCTTCAATAGCAGGAGGACTATATTCTACTATAGGCTTCCAATTAACTTATTTATTAATGGGTAGCATTGTATTTCTTATTACAATATTTACTATGATATTTTTAAAACCCATAAAAAATAAATATTAATTAAAATTTTAAAAATCTATATAAAACCTCAAAATAAATAAAAATATTTTATCTTGAGGTTTTATTTTTTTTACATAAAAATAATCAAATCTTTGCTATAATTTAATTATCTTAAATTATTTTTAGAAAACCAGGTGATTTTATGCAGTCTTGTATGATTTTTGTTCCTTTTATTGGTTGGCTTGTAGCAGTTATCATAAAATTTATAACTAATTACATTTACTATTCTACTTTGGATTTGAAATTATCTTTCAGTAACGGTGGTTTTCCTAGTGTACATACGGCTACTATAATTACCACTACAACTTATATCGGCTTTTATGATAATTTTAATTCTCCATTATTCATCTTAGCTGTAACTATTGCTTTTATCATTATGATTGATGCAACTCATCTACGTCGCTCTATTGGTAAACATGCCTCTATTTTAAATCACTTAACAGGGAAGGCAGACCTCCATGAAAAAGAAGGTCATACTTATTTCCAAGTCATCAGTGGCGCTATTATTGGTATCCTTACAGGATACATTCTCTATAATTTTTTCTGAAGTTGTAATATTGACGTGAAATAAAATTTATAGTATATTATGGGCAAGTAAAAGTTTGTTTTTATATACTATAAATTTCTTTTTATTGAGAAAATTCGAACTTTTATGCTAAAATTTTATAGGAGGAGATACTATTATGTCCAGTTGGTTTTCCAAACTTCAAGCTGTAGGTAAAGCGTTAATGCTTCCTGTTGCCGTTCTTCCTGCTGCCGCTCTTTTACTTCGTTTAGGAGCACCTGATGTCTTCGACATTCCATTTATTACTCAAGCAGGTGGTGCTGTTTTCAATAACTTAGCACTTATTTTTGCCGTTGGTATCGCTGTTGGCTTAGCTAAAGATAACAATGGTGCGGCAGGTCTTGCTGGGGTTATTGGCTATTTAGTATTAACAGAAGCACTCAAAGCTATCGATAAAGATTTAAATATGGGTGTTCTCGCTGGGGTTATTGTTGGTATTATTTCTGGTATACTTTACAATAAATTCTACAATATTAAATTACCAGAATTCTTAGGTTTCTTTTCAGGCAGACGTTTCGTTCCGATCGTTACTGCTGCAACATTCGTTGTTTTAGCTCTTATTTTTGGTATTATTTGGGGTCCTATTCAAAACTTTATTCATAGCATCGGTGAATGGATTGTTGGTGCTGGTGCTGCTGGTGCCTTTGTCTATGGTGTATTAAACCGTTTACTTATTCCTGTTGGTCTTCATCACATTCTCAACTCTCTTGTTTGGTTCGTATTTGGTTCTTACACTAATCCAGAAACAGGCGTTACTGCAACAGGCGATTTAAATCGTTTCTTCGCTGGTGACCCAACTGCTGGTGTATTCATGGCTGGTTTCTACTTTATCTTTATGTTCGGTGTTCCTGCTATCGCACTTGCAATGTACAGTGCTGCTAAACCAGAAAATAAATCAAAAGTTGCTGGTATGATGTTCTCCATCGCTTTCACAGCTTTCTTAACTGGTATCACTGAACCTGTAGAATTCACTTTCATGTTCTTAGCTCCTGTTCTTTATGCATTCCATGCTGTTATGACAGGTATTGCTCTTGCAGTTGCTAATATGTTTGGTATTTTACATGGCTTTGGTTTCTCTGCTGGTCTTATCGACTATGTATTAAACTATGGTCTTGCAACTAAACCTATCTTAATCATTCCAATCGGCTTAGTATTTGGTATCATTTACTTCATCGTTTTCAGATGGGCAATCGTTCACTTCGACCTTCCAACTCCTGGTCGTTTTGAAAATGAATCTGACAACGAAGCTATTGAAAATGCTAACCCAGATGAATTAGCTCAATCCTTTATCGATAAATTAGGTGGTGCTGATAACTTAACTACTATCAGCTCTTGTATCACTCGTTTACGTTTAAATGTTAAAGATATTGATAAAATTGATGAAGCTGGTCTTAAAGCTCTAGGTGCTGCTGGTGTTATCAAAAAAGGAAATAGCGTTCAAGTAATTGTTGGTACAAAAGCTGAAGCTGTTGCTGACGATATGAAAAAAATTGCTAAAAAATAATTAAATATTAATAAAAAGCTGGTTCAATATAGAACCAGCTTTTTTTGTATCTATTATCATGATATCATATATTTAATCAATTTATTTTAAGGAGATGATTTTTTTGTCTTTAGGTGCTAGATTACAAACAGTAACAAAGTTCGTACCTCATGGTAGTGTCATTGCTGATATTGGCACTGACCATGGTTATTTACCTATAGAATTAGTAAAAACTGGAAGATGTTGTAAAGCAATTGCTGGTGATGTAAACGAAGGCCCTTATTTAGCAGCCAAACGTTCTGTACGCAATGCTTCATTGATGAATAAAATCGATATTCGTTTAGGTAGTGGTTTAAAAATTCTTCAACCTAACGAAGTAGATATTGCTATATTTTGTGGTATGGGCGGAAATCTAATGGTTCAATTATTACAAGATTGCCCTGAAATTGTAAATTCTTTAAAAGGTTTAATCTTACAACCACAACAGGGATTTACCGCTCTTAGAAAATATCTTTACAGCATAGATTGGCATATCGAAGATGAAGCTATAGCCAAAGAAGATGGTCGCATTTATCAAATAATTTATGCTAAACCTGGAAAACAAGCTTTACCTACTGAACTTGAGCTTGAAATAGGGCCTGTATTAAATCGCACTAGACCTACTTTATTTAAAGAAATGATTGCTGAATTTATCGCCAAAGCCAATCGCAGTTTAAACGGCATGGCAAAATCTGAGACTGCTAAAAATACTGCACATTATCATCAATTACAAACTTATGTAAAAGCTTTGGAGGAATTATTATGATTAAATGTCAAGTTGTAGTTGAAGCTATGGATAGACTTGCCCCACGTTGCCTCGCTGAAAATTGGGATAATGTAGGTCTTTTGATAGGTAATCCTGCTCAAGAAATCACTAAAATTTTGACTTGCTTAGATGTTACAGAACAAGTAATTGATAAAGCTATCTGTGAAAATTATAATATGATAATTTCTCACCACCCATTTTTATTTAAAGGTATAAAAAAAATTGCTACTGATAAACCTCTTGGCAGAATGCTCCAAAAAATTCTCAGTAACAATATCGCTATCTTTGCTGCTCATACAAATTTAGATACTACTTATGGTGGTGTAAATGATGTTTTAGCTCAAAAACTTCAACTCACAGAAGTAAAACCACTCACTATTTCTTACCGTGAAGAAATTTTAAAATTAGGAGTCAATGTTCCTAGCGATTATGCTGATGCTGTTCGTGAAGCTTTAGCTAAAGCGGGAGCAGGTGCTATCGATAATTATAGTGATTGCTCCTTCACTTATAATGGCACAGGATATTTTAAACCTCTTGAAAATTCCAATCCTTTTATCGGTCAACAAAATAAGTTATCCAGTGTGCAAGAAGTTCGCATAGAAACCATTTTACCTAGCAAAATAAAAAATCGTGTAATTAAAGCTATGTTAAAAGCTCACCCTTATGAAGTTCCTGCTTGGGATATCATTCCTACAGAAAATGTTTATCACGAAAATGGACTTGGTCGCATTGGTAAACTCGCTAATCCTATCACACTTGATGAATTTGCTCAACGCATAAAACAAAGTCTTCCTGGTGATACATTCCGCTATGTAAAAGGAAATGACAAATTAGTAAAAAAAGTAGCCCTTTGCTCTGGTGCTGGTGTTGAATTTTTAGATAAAGCTGCTATGCAAGGTGCTGACACTTATATAACTGGTGATGTTAAATATCATGAAGCACAACATGCTCAAGAATTAGGTATAAATATCATTGATGCAGGTCATTTTGGCACAGAATTGCCTATAGTTGAAACTTTGGCTCAATACTTACAAGAAGAAAATATTAAACAAAAATGGCAAATAACAATCACTGCTGATAATGACGCAACAGATGTTTTCACTACTATAAAATAAAAAATAAAATTCTATATTTAGAAAAGAGGTCTTTCCATGCGTAAAGGAATGGAACATTTTATCAACAATCCCATCTATACTATAACTGCTGAAGCAATGTCTAACGGTCGCAATAATATTGAAGTTGTAGGCAAAATGCTCGAAGCTGGCATTAAATTTATTCAATATCGTGAAAAAGAAAAACCTGCACTTGAACGCTATCAAGAATGTATGCAATTAGTAAAGATGACTAAAGAAGCTGGTGCTATATTTATCATTGATGATTTTGTAGACCTTGCTATGGCTGTAAATGCTGATGGTGTGCATATTGGTCAGACAGATTTACCGCCTCAAGTAGTTCGTCAATTAATTGGCGAAGATAAAATCTTAGGTCTTTCCACTCATGAAGAAGCTCAACTTCAAAAAGCAAATGAACTTGGTGATATTATTGACTATATCGGTGTAGGCCCTGTCTATGCTACACAGACAAAAAAAGATGCTGTACCTGTTGGTTTTTCCTATGTAGATTATGCTAGTAAATATGCTAAACATCCATTTGTAGCCATTGGTGGTATCAAAGAACATAATATCTGCGAAGTCGCTTCTCATGGCGCTAAAACATTCGCTATTGTATCTGAAATTGTCAGTGCTGATGATATCGTAAACAAAATAAAATCTATTGAAAAAACATTACAGAATAAATTATAATTTAATATAGTAAATTAACGAGCGGGAGATGATTCTATGCGTTTAGAAGAACAAATGAAATCTGGATTACTTTATCGTGAATATGGTCACAAAGACCCTGTTGACCAAGAATACGAAAAAATTATTGAAAAACAACGTGTAAATGCTAAAGAAATGATGTTTGATTTCAATAATACTCGTCCTAGTGATATGGAAACAAGAACTAAAATTCTCAAAGAATTATTAGGTTCTGTAGGAAAAGGTATCTATCTTGAACCACCTGCACATTTTGCTTATGGTTGCAACACTCATATCGGTAAAAATTTCTATGCAAACTTTAATTTCCAAGTTGTAGATGACTGTGAAGTATTCATCGGCGATGATGTTATGTGTGGTCCAAATGTATTACTTTGTGTAACAGGTCACCCATTAGACCCTGAATATCGCCTTGGTGGTACTCAATTCTCCTTGCCAATTCATATCGGTAACCGTGTATGGCTTGGCGCTGGTGTAATGGTTATGCCTGGTGTTACAATCGGTGATAACTGTGTAATCGGTGCAGGTAGTATCGTAACTAAAGATATTCCAGCTAATAGCTTAGCTTATGGTTCTCCATGCAAAGTAATACGTGAAATCGGCGAATATGATAAAAAATATTTCCGCAAAGATGTTTTAGTAAATGATTTTAAATAAAATGACAAAAGCCTTAGGTTTTCCTAAGGCTTTTTTTATAAATTAAATTTAGCCAAGATATTTCCTGCAAAAATCATTCCATGCATACTAGAAATATCTGACTCTATCTCATCTTTAGCTACTACAGACAATCTGCTTTTAAGTGCTAAATAAATAGAATAATGATACATATAGACATTTTCATTTGTATTTCGTTCAATAATCAACTGTTTATAATGATATCTATATCGTTGTAAATCAGGTTTTATACGTTTATACATCTCTGAAATATAATCATTATGTGCAGCCTTAACGATTAAATCATGAAATCGCTCATCATTTTTACAAAATAATTCATCATCAATTGGTTCATCATTGCCCTTGCGAAAGTTCAACAAAATTTCCTTTAAACCCATAAGTTCTGCTTTTGTTATGCGTTTAGCTGCCAAATAAGCAGCTTGTCCTTCCAAAAATTTACGAGCTTCATATAGATAAAAACATTCTTGTGGACTTATCTTTCGCACCGTCAAAAACCTTTTACTGCGTCGCTCAAGCCAACCATCTTTTAAAGCTCTATTAAGAGCTATATTTACAGGTGTTCTACTCACATCTAATTGCTGTGCAATCTTTGACTCAACAATCTTATCACCTGGCAATAATAAGCCCTGCATAATATCATTTTTTAAATGTTTATAAATAACGTCAGCTAATACGATAAAAGGATTTTCTTTTTTACATGCTTCAATATCTAATTTATCCATATATTTTCACCACCACAAGCATAATTTCCTTAATTATACTATATAAAGCTCATATAAGCTTAAGAAAATGCCCTTTTCGTCTTAACTTTTAAAGCAGGGAATGTAAATACAAAAATTATATATATGCAACTACATACAATATAAAATACCATAGATAAATCCCAACCATAATACGAAAGTATAATGCTCCAAATAAAATTCAATACAGTATAAATAGTATAGCCCAATGCCCAAAACACACCAAACATAATAGTTAGTTTACGTGGGTTCATATTTGGCAATTCATGAGGAAAATTCAGATACACAGAATACTGAGAAAACATCACAAATCCGCCAATCGCAAATAAAAAGTATGCTAATCCTGGATTTATATATGCCATATACAAACCTAAAGCCATAGCAATAATCATCATAATACCATGAACTAATAAAAACGGCTTACGCTCAAAAGGTACTTTGCCAATTAAAATACTAAATAAAGTCCCCACTATACCGCCCATAGTAATTGCCAATATCATAAATTCAGCATTAAAACCATTATTGACCTGTGCAACTAATTTTACAGGTATAGATACTAAAGACATTACATATAAAAATAAAAAACCGCCAAAACCCATGGAAAAACAATATACAAATTTATCTGTCAATGCATCTTTATATTTATATTCCTCTTGATGATGTGTGTTCTCATCATTAGGTGAAAAATCCTTTGCCAACATAGTCCATAAAACTAAAAGCAAAATACTAAATAAGCTAAATACATACATTGTATGTTGCCAATCACTAATAACCACATCTTTATATAAAAAGAAAATAATAGCCACTAAACCTGCACCAATATTATATGAAGCTGTAACTAGCGCACTTGCTATAATTTTTTCATCATTAGCTATAAATCTAGCTACTACAGTATTCATATATACCATTATCATAGAACCGCCTAATGCCATAATCATACGCGCAATAGTATATAGCCAATAATTTGTAGCAAATACAGCAACAAAAGAAAAACAAAGTAATACTAATGCTACAATACTTGCCTTTCGCGGATTTAATTTCAATAAAATATACGCTGCAACTAAGTTCGCAAAAATTCTAGCAATCGTTATCGTATAATTTATAACTTCTGAAACCATCGGTGATACTTGTTCACCATTAAAATAATGATATACAATCTTTTCGGATAAATTTGAACCTGCTACCCAATTTGAAGCAAATACTATATAAGATAATAACAAGATAATAAACATCATTATTCCCTGTGATTTTTTTACATTGGTCAAAGTATTCATAATACTATTCCTTTCTTATCATAACAATTAAAACACGACCTTATCTTTAAAATTTAAACTTATAAAAATAGCGAGATTTTCTACTTAAATAAAAACCTCGCTATTAAAATAAATATTTATAAATTATCTAATTGTATTTAAGCTACAGCTTCTGTCTTTTTCTCAATAGCTTTCATAGCAAATTTTACACTTTTAGCAGAAGCTATCATTTTACCTACTTCTTCATCAGTTAATTTTGGTGTAAATTTCTTAATAATTCCTGTGTTGTTAAGCATACAAGGCAAGCTCAAAGCCACATCATGAATGCCATATTCACCAGTTAAAATAGATGACATTGGTAAAATTGTATATTCATTATATTTTATAGCTTTAATAAAACGGCAAGCTACCATAGCAATACCTGTATTTGTACAACCTTTTAAATTAATTACATCATATACGACTTGCATGATTTTTTGTTCAATCATACCTTTATTTAATTTGTAATCACGATTAAAAAATTCATCCATATTGCCTAAGCCTAAACTTGCAATGTCCACTGTGCTCCATGCCACAAAACCAGAATTGCCATGTTCACCTAATACATAGCCATGTACAAGTTTTGGGTCTAAATGATAATAATCAGCCAAAATTCTACGTAAGCGGAAAGTTTCTAATAAAGTGCCTGTACCAATTATCTTTTCTCTTGGATAATCAAAATTAGCAGATACATAATAAGTAGCTACATCTAAAGGATTAGTTACTACTAAAATAATTGCATCTTTTGTATAACGAACGATTTGCGACATTACACTATCCATGATTTTACAATTTGTCTTAGTTAAAATTAATCTATCAGGTGTTTCTCCTGGTTTTATACTTGGACCAGCTGTGATGATAATCATACTAGCATCTTTGCAATCTTCATAATCGCCTTCATGAATATAGATATTATGACTGCTAATGCAAGCCGTAGCATGACTTGTATCCAGAGATTCACCCATGCATTTTTTCTCGTTAATATCAATTAATACAACTTCTGATGCTAAACCAAAATCCACAATTTTATTCAACACTGCTGTACCAACATTACTAGCACCAATAATAACGATTTTACCTTCATCAAACATAATTTCCGCACCCCTTTTATAATTTATAAATATTCTTATTTTTCTAACGTTTTATCTTTGACTATATTCTATCGCTATTATTTTTCCGTTTCAAAATCCATTCTATTTTTTAGAGATTTTTACAATAATGCTAGTTTTCATATACTTTATTGTATTTTATATCTATAATTTGTTTTTTATAAATGCCATAATTCGCAAAATCGCCTCTAAAATACATAAAAATAACATAAATTAAAATTATTTTTTTATAAAAATCTTCAATATTTGCTCAATCTTGTTTTTAATAAATTTTTATGATATACTTTTCACTGTAAAATTGTAATATAACTAAGCGATGATAAAGAGAGTAAATTAAGATTTCTTTTACAGAAAATATTGTCTAGGCTGAGAACAATAAAAGAAAATTTAATTGAAGTTCACTTTGGAGCTTCTATGGTGAAAATAAGTAGTCATAGCGTCTGGCAGCGTTAATGCTTTTAAGTATCAATTAGGGTGGTACCGCGAAACAAGCTTTCGCCCCTTCATGGGGTGAGAGCTTTTATTTTTTGTTAAAATTTTGTAGGAGTGAAATCATGGAACAAGAACTCAAAAGTTTACAACAAGAAGCGATTAATGATATTAATAGCGCTTCTAATCTCAATGCACTAAATGATGTGCGTGTAAAATATCTTGGTAAAAAAGGCTCTTTGACTAGCATTTTACGTGGCATGGGTAAATTAAGCCCTGAACAACGTCCTGTAGTTGGTCAAATGGTAAATACAACTCGTAAAGAATTAGAAACTGCAATCGCAGCTAAACAAGAAGAATTAAAAGCAGCTGAACTTGCAAATCGTTTAGCTACAGAAAAAATTGATGTTACGCTTCCTGGTCGTCGTCAAAGCTTAGGACATCTTCATCCTTTAACTGTTACCTTAAACAATATAAAAAATATCTTCACTAGCATGGGCTATTCTATCGCTGAAGGTCCTCAAATTGAATCTGATTATTTCAACTTTGAAGCTTTAAATCTTCCAAAAGATCACCCAGCTCGTGATATGCAAGACTCTTTCTATATCACAGAAGATATCTTACTTAGAAGTCAGACTTCTCCTGTACAGGCTCGCACAATGCAAGCTCATGAACCAAATAGCCCAATTCGCATCATTGCTCCAGGTCATGTATATCGCCGTGATGATTATGATGCTACACATTCCCCAATGTTTACTCAAGTTGAAGGTCTTTGCATTGATAAAAACATCAGCTTTGCTGATCTCAAAGGCACACTTGTTACTTTCTTACAACAAATCTTCGGTGAAGATGTAAAAGTTCGCTTCCGTCCAAGCTTCTTCCCATTCACTGAACCAAGTGCTGAAGTAGATATCTCTTGCGTTATGTGTAAAGGTAAAGGTTGCCGTGTATGTAAAGGCACTGGCTGGCTTGAAATCTTAGGTGCAGGTATGGTTCATCCTCATGTACTTGAAATGAGTGGTTATGACCCTAAACAAGTTAGCGGTTTTGCTTTCGGTATGGGTGTTGAACGTATTGCTATGCTCGCTTATGGCATTGATGACTTACGTTTATTCTATGATAATGATGTACGTTTCTTACGTCAGTTCTAATATTAAGGAGGATTATATTTAATGCAAGTTTCTATTAAATGGCTTAAAGATTATATAGATTTTACTGAAACTCCAGAGCAGCTTGCTGATAAACTCACAATGGCTGGTATTCCTGTAGAAAATGTTGTAGACCCTGGCGAAGGTTTAGAAAAAGTTGTAACTGGTCGCATCGAAAAGCTTGAACCACATCAAAATTCTGACCACTTACAAATCTGCACTATGAATGTGGGTCTTGCTGAAAATATCATCATTGTAACAGGTGCTCAAAACGTAGCAGAAGGACAAGTTGTTCCTGTAGCTATGGTAGGTGCTCATTTGCCAAATGGCATGAAAATCTCCAAAGGTAAACTTCGTGGTGTAGCTTCTAATGGTATGCTTTGCTCCGCTCAAGAATTAAAACTTGACCTTGAAAAATTACCTGAAGAACAAAAAACTGGTATCTTCATTTTACCTAGTGATACTCCTGTAGGTATTCCTGCTAAAGATGTATTAGGTTTAAATGATGTTGTATTGGAATTTGAACTTACAGCTAACCGTGCAGACTGCTTCAGTGTTTTCGGTCTTGTTCGCGAAATTGCTGCTATCACTGGCAATAAACCACATTTCCCTGAAATCAAAGTTAATGAAGATGATAACACTAAATTAAACGATATCTTCTCTGTAGAAATCGCAGACCCTGATTTATGCTCTCGTTTCTCTACACGTATGCTTAAAAATGTAAAAATCGGCCCATCTCCTGAATGGATGCAACAACGTCTTGAAGGTGCTGGCATTCGTTCCATCAATAATGTAGTTGACGTTACAAACTTCGTTATGATTGAACTTGGTCATCCTATGCATGCTTATGATTATGATAAAATCACAGGCAAAAAATTAATTGCTCGTCGTGCCATTGAAGGTGAAGAACTTCATACTCTTGATGATACTTCTCGCAAAGCAAAAGGTGAAATGCTCGTAATCGCTGATAGCGAAAAAGCTGCTGGTCTTGCTGGTATCATGGGTGGTTTCGAAACAGAAATCACAGACACTACTACTACTGTAGTATTAGAATCTGCTGATTTCTATGGTCCATGTATCCGCAGAACTGCTCGTGCTTGCGGTCTTTCTTCTGAAGCTTCTGGTCGTTTTGAACGTGGTGTTGATAGCGAAACTACTATTAAAGCCCTCGACAGAGCAGCTCAATTACTTCAAGAAATGGGTGCTTGCACTGTTTGCGAAGGAATTGTAGATGTATATCCAAATCCAAAACAAGCTAATTATGTTACTTTCACACCAGAACAAATCAATAATCATCTCGGTACTAATATCGCTAAAGATGTTATGCTTAATATCATTACAAGCGTTGGTTTTGATGTTACAAAAGATGAAAATGATGAAATCACTGTTAAAGTTCCATCTTGGAGAAATGATGTAACTTGCATGGCTGATATTTCCGAAGAAATTGCTCGTTTACATGGTTTTGATAAAATTAAATCCACTCTTCCAAATGGCGTTTCTATGCAGGGGACTCAATCTGCAAAACAAACATTTATCGATAAAGTAAAAGCTTCCTTATCTAGCCAAGGACTTTATGAAACAATTTCCTTTGCTTTAACTAACGAAGAAACATTCAATAAATTAAACATTCCACAAGATAGCCCTCTTCGTAAAGCTGTACCTATCATGAACCCACTTTCTGACGAATATCCTCTCGTTCGTACAACATTGCTCAGCAGTATTTTTGATAATCTTGCTCGCAATCTTGCTCGTAAAAATGATGATGTAGCTTTATTTGAAGTAGGTTCTGTATTCTTCCCTAAAGCACTTCCTGTAACAGAACTTCCAGATGAAGTTGTAAAAATTGCAGGTGCTATCACTGGTCGTCGCAATGCTCAGGGCTGGAACCAAGCAAATGATATGGTAGACTTCTACGATGCTAAAGGCATTATCGAAGAATTACTTGCAAACCTTCGTGTAACTCGTTATACAGTTGAAGCTGGTACACACTACGCTATGCACCCAGGCAAAACTGCTCTCTTCAAAAAAGGTCGCGATGTAATCGCAACAGTTGGTGAAGTTCATCCTGCTGTACTTTCTGCTTATGGTATTACAAAACCTGTATATATCTTTGAACTTGACGCTACTACTGTTATGAAATACATGGCTAAAGATTTAAAATATAAAGCATTACCAAAATATCCAGCAACTAGCCGTGACCTTGCAATGCTCGTAGATGTTGATGTAAATGCTGCTGATATCGAAAAAGCTATGACTAAAGCTGCAGGTCAAAATCTCACTCAAATCACTTTATTTGATGTTTACACTGGTAAACAAGTTGAAGAAGGCAAAAAAAGCTTAGCATTCTCCTTAACTTTCCAATCCAATGATAAAACATTAACTGATGCTGAAATTGATCCAGCAATCGAAAAAATCGTAGCTAAACTTCAAAAAGATTTCAATGCAAATCTTCGTGGCTAATAAAAATAAAAAGGCACTACAATTGTAGTGCCTTTTTTTATATTTCATCTGTTTTATCCAACCATTCTTGCAAATCATTTATAAATCTTGATAAATGAAAACCATCACATACTCCATGATGTACTTGAATAGCTAATGGCAATAATATTTTTTCACCTTGTTCAAAATACTTTCCTATAGTGAAAATAGGTAAATAATAATCATATCCTTTAACTAAATTCAAATTAAAACCTGTAAAACTAACCCAAGGAACACAAGAAATATTAAACACATTTTTTTCTAATAATAATTTAGAGCTTTTTATCTCTTGCTGTTGGTAATTTTTCATATCCAATAAATAATTTTGATAAAACACTTCAAAATCATCATCATATTTTGTCCACACTTGATAAAACTGTTCTTGCGTTTCTTCAAAGACTGTAAAAATAGGATTTATCTCATCATAATATCCTAATTCTCCATCTTCATTTAAATCCATGCGGAATTCTTTATATTTATTAACAAACTTACTCAAACCATATAAAATTACAGGAAAAAATTTTAGCTGTTTTATCTCTATTTTATTTTTTAAACCTGTGATATCTAAATTGATTGTCATGCTATAAGTGCACGGAACATCTTTGCTATACAGCTCAAAAACTTTTTTTCTTTGCCATTTTTCTTTATCTATTTTTATAAAATCCATTTCAATATCACAACTCTTTATTATTTATTCTAGCTATTAAATTATTCATTTTCACTTTTATCTGTTCAACGATTTTCAAAAATTCCTCATCAGATTTTCCTGTAGGGTCTTGTAGACCCCAATCTTCACGATATTTACATTTAATCATAGGACAAGCTACATTACAACCCATAGTTATAACAATATCAATCTCTGATAATTCCTGCAATAATTTAGGTCTTTGCACCTTTGTTATATCACCATAACCTAAAGATTTCATAATGCGAACTGCATCAGGATTTATTTGATTTTTTAACTGTGTCCCTGCTGAAAAAGCTTCAAAAACATCTTTTCCCATTTCTTTAGCTATAGCTTCTGCCATTTGGGATCTACAAGAGTTATGCACACAAATAAATGCTACTTTTAACAAATTTTACACCTCTATCTTAAAATACAAAATTAAAAATATAGCCTACAAAAATAATCCCTATACTTACAATACCTATAAATAAAAACAATAATTTTCTTTGCAATACTTGGCTAAGCATAATAAGTGACGGAAGTGATAAAGCTGTTATCGCCATCATCAATGCTAAAATCGTACCAGCTGGCACACCTACTAAATACAAAGCTTCAGCGATTGGCAAAGTTCCAAATATATCAGCATAAATAGGTATGCCAATAATTGTAGCTAAAATAACAGCAAAGGGATTATTATCTCCCAAAATACTTAAAATAAATTCTTGTGGTATCCAATTATGAATTACTGCACCTATTAATACGCCCAATAATACATAAGGAAAAACTTTTCTCACGATAATTTTAGTGTCATTTAAAGCATAATTTAATCTTTGTCTTTGATTAAAATATTCTGATTCAGCATAAAAATCTCTAATTGCTCCATCATATTTTTTCAAATATTTTTCAACCTTCATTATCGATAAGACTTTACCGCCAACAACAGCCAATATTACGCCTACAACTGTATAAAAAATAGCAAATTCAGGTCCAAAAAATGACATCAACATAAGCATAGATGCCACATCTACCATAGGAGAAGATATCAAAAAAGAAAAAGTCATGCCTACAGGTAATCCTGCTCTAGTAAAACCTATAAAAATAGGCACACTTGAACAAGAACAAAATGGCGTTACTGTTCCAAGTAGTGCAGCAATTATATTTCCAGTAAAACCATCAAAATGCGTTAAAATTCGTTTTGTCTTTTCTGGTGGAAAATACGACTGAATATATGATATCAAATAAATTAAAGTTACTAATAAGATAGTTATCTTTATCGTATCATAAAAGAAAAAATGAATACTAGACCACCAATTTGAACTTTTATCTGCATTAAAATAATTTACTAAGACTTGCCAAACTAAATCATTCAGCCATTGCATTCCTAGTATTTGTTCAACAAAAAAATCAAACATTATCTCACCTCATATCAAATATTTTTGATATGTTTATTATATCAACTTTTTTTGATATGACAAGTCTATTTATTCATGTTGAAAAAATTTTATCGCCTTTTGACTAAATACTTCTGTCAATAAAGAACTATTAATACTATAAAAATTCCATTTTCCCTGTGGTTTTACTTTTATTAAATTCGCTTCTAACAATAATTTTAAATGATAAGATAATTTACTTTGAGCTATAGCAAATTGTTCCATTAATTTACAAACGCAAATTTCCTCATGTTTTGCAATTTCTTGTAAAATCTTTAATCTCATTTCATCAGATAACGCTTTAAAAATTTTTACATAATCAATCTCTGTCATATTATTTATCTCACTTTCTTATTTTATTAAGAAAAATCTTTTATACTTTGCTATAATAACTATATCATATTTAAGGAGGGATTTTCTTGAAATATCTCATTGTCGGCACTGGAGGAACTGGAGCTTGTATCGGTAGTTTTTTAGCTAAAAATAATCACGATGTAACCTTTATCGCTCGTGGAAAACATCTTGAAACCATCAACGAAAATGGTCTTACCATCAATTCTGATAGAATTGGTAAATTTAATTTAAAACCCGTAAAAGCAATGACTACAGAGCAATATCTTCAAACAAATGAAATACCTGATGTAATTTTTATTTCTGTCAAAGGATATGCTCTTGATGATATCATTCCTTTTTTAGCCAAAGTAAGCAAGGAAAATACCATCATCATTCCTATACTAAATATCTATGGTACAGGTTATAGACTAGCACCTAAATTACCTCATACAAATGTAATTGAAGGATGTATCTATATTGTTGCCTATATTTCTGCACCTGGAGAAATATCTCAAAAGGGTAATATTTTCCGCATCGTCTTTGGCACACGTGGAAAAACTCCATTAAAAAATCAATTAGAACAAATTGCTCAAGACCTTAAAAATAGTAATATTTCCGTTGTCTTATCAGAAAATATCGCAGAAGATACCTTCCGCAAATTCGTTTTAATCTCCCCTTATGCTAGTTGTGGAGCTTATTTTGATATACCAGCAGGTATCATGCAAAAACAAGGAAAAGAACAAGATTTATTCATTGCCTTAACAAAAGATTGTATTAATCTAGCTAAAGCTTATAATATTAATCTTCCTGAAAATATCATTGATATAAACTTAAAAACATTAAATGCTATGACACCAGATACTACAGCTTCTATGCAAAAAGACTTACAAAAAGGCAGTCAATCAGAAATTGATGGACTCATTTTTGAAGTTGTTCGCATGGCAAAAACCAAAAATATCGCTGTGCCAGCCTATGAATTAGTGGCTAAACATTTTGGTTTTATAGCCTAAAATATAATAAATTACAAAATATGAAAGTAAGGTTTTTTTATGATTGAAATTCTTGTATTATTTGTCGTCGGTATTGGCGTAGGTACATTTGGTACTTTAATAGGTATTGGTGGTGGTTTAATCATGATACCACTTTTTACTTTTGCACTCACACCTTCTATTTTTCATAGTGCTCCTGAAATCGTTGGTACTTCATTATTTGGTGTATTTTTAAATGCACTTTCAGGGACATATGCTTATATAAAACAACATCGCGTTTATTTTAAAGCAGCCATTCCTTTTGCTATTGCTACACTTCCTGGAGCTATTTTAGGTAGCCTTGTCAGTGATTATTTCACAGGCCCTACTTTCAGTCTTAGTTATGGTATCTTTATCTTAATCATCTCTGCTATCATGTATTGGAATTCATCTAATAAAAAAGCTATCGCTACTAATTTTGATGAAACCTTATTTATAGCTCGCAAAAAACTCGGTATTATTTTAAGTATGTTTGTAGGTTTTATCTCTAGCATCTTTGGTATTGGTGGCGGTATCATTCATGTTCCTGTTATGATTTATGCCCTCGCTTTTCCACCACATATGGCAACTGCAACATCTCATTTTGTCTTAGCTGTTTCCTCTTTTATGGGTGTTACATCTCATATATTTTTAAATCATATCGTTTGGATACCTGCTCTTGCTGTTGGTTTTGGTGCTGTAATCGGCGCTCAAATCGGTGCTAGATTATCCAAGAAAACTAAACCTCGCAGTATCATTTTACTTCTTTGCATTTCTTTATTCTTATTAGGTATTCGCATGATTGTTGAAAGCAATCTCTTATTTTAAGCAAAAAGCTTCTGTTCTCGACTCTAAAAAAGAACAGAAGCTTTTTATGTAAAAACCATGTATTTATAAATCTTTTGTGATAAAATAATCTTTGAATATATTTATAAAAAGGAGAATTATTTTGCGTTTACGAAGAAAACCTTGGATTGATGAAGCTATTTTAGATTTTAATGATTTTGTATATACTAAAGGACAAAGTCCTTCTGAAGAAATTAAAGGTCATTGGCATGAAGTATTTGACCGCCAGGCACCTCTTTATGTAGAACTTGGCACAGGAAAAGGAGATTTTATCAGTAAAACAGCAGCTCTTCATCCTGAAGTTAATTTTATCGGTATAGAACTTCAACAAGATGTTTTATACTATGCTGCTAAAAAAGTAAAAGAACTTGGCTTAACTAATGTTCGCTTAATGGTATTTAATATCGAACAAATTGAAAATATCTTTGCTGAAGATGAAGTTGACCGTTTTTATATCAATTTCTGCGACCCATGGCCAAAAGCTCGTCATGCAAAAAGACGTTTAACTCATATAGGATTTTTGGAAAAATATCGCAAACTCTTAAAAGATAATGGGGAATTATTCTTTAAAACCGACAATAGACCTCTATTTGATTTTTCATTAGAACAATTTGAACTTGCTAATTTAAAAGTAAATGCACTTACTTTTGACCTTCATAATAGTGAATATCAAGCTAACAATATTATGACAGAATATGAACGTAAATTTAGCGGTTTCGGTGAAAAAATCAATCGCTGTGAGGTAACTTTTACTAAGCAGGATAAAAAATAATGTTGACTAAGCAAAAATTTTGGATAAATGATATGGAAGCTATCACCTGTATCATGTTTATCCTGATTGTCATTGGCACTATAAATATTTGTAGTGCCAGCTTAATAACCGCTTATACTAACTTTGAAAATCCCTATTTCTTTTTAATTCGTCATTTAATAAGTTTGTTAATTGGATTTGTCGCTTTTGCTTTAACTTCTAGATTTAATTATAAAAAATTAAAAAATAAATCTTTACTGCTTACAGTCATAACGATTTTATCCTTAAGTGCTGTATTAATTATGGGTGTTACTGTAAATGGTTCTAAGCGTTGGCTATCACTTGGATTTATGCAATTCCAACCTTCTGAAATCGCCAAAATTGTTACCATTATCATCAGTGCCTCTTATCTTGGTCAATGTATAGATAAAAAAATTCCTATAACGGTAAATCCACAAAAAAATATCATATTTCTTCTATGTCTAATAATTGCAGGTTTTGTTGAAGCTCAACCTGATATGGGAACCGCACTTATCATCATTGGTATTCCAACCATTATGTATTTTATTGCTGGTCTATCCAAAAAATGGATTGGTATAATCTGTGGTATTGGTTTTATCTTACTTACACTATTAGCAACCTTCCAACCATATCGTTTAGACCGTATCAATAGTTGGTATGACCCTTGGTCTCGCTCTCAAGAAGATGGTTATCAAATAGTCCAATCCATCTTAGCTATTGGTTCTGGAGGATTTTCTGGCATGGGCTTAGGTCATGGATTTAGTAAATATTCTTATCTACCTGAATCTCATACAGACTTTGCCTTTGCTGTTTTTTGCCAAGAAATAGGATTTATGGGTGCTTTTATTGTCTTTTTACTCTTAATTGCGCTAGCTTTTTATTGTATAAAAATTGCTCTACGCACTAAAGATAATTTTGGCAAAATGCTTGTATGTGGCATTACTTTATTGATTGTAGGTCAAGCTACTGGCAATATGGCTATGGTTATCGGTATTGTTCCTGTAGTTGGTGTACCTTTACCGTTCATCAGTTATGGTGGTACTTCACTTATCTTAAATATGATTAGCATCGGCTTAGTTTTAAGCGTAGACCGACATAATCATATCATTAAAAAAAGTACTAAAAATGAAACGATAACTACTCCGCCTATTAAATATTTAAGCAAGAAAAAACATCTCTATCGTTTAAAATAAAAAATAAATAATGGCAAAATAAAAGACGATTAACATATCTTCATGCTAATCGTCTTTTATCTAGTATACTGTGTATACATCAAACTACCTCACTATTTAATTTTTTTTTTGCAAATCTTCCCTTAAGATAGAAGTCTTTGCTGTATTTATCAGTCAGCTAACGTGTGTAATATGCATTTAATTCCAAATACATCTTTTTACATTCTTTTATAATATTCTAACTAACTTAAAATACACCTAATACGTATTATACACTTTTTGAATTAATAATAAATTTTGTAACGTTACTATTTGTGCACACTTATAAATCAGTTTAGACTTTAACTAGCAATGCCTTACTATCTATAAAATCTAGTTTTTCTTTACAAACTTGCTTTCTTCAACAGCACGAGATATCTAAGTGCAACTTTCATTAAAGCCTTTTTGCAAATCCGCTATAACCCTCACTCCTTTCGAATGCATTCTATATAAATAATTTTTAGTTCCTCTGTACAATAATTTCTATTGCTCATTCTCCATAAACTATTTTTATATCATTACATTCAATTGTTTTAAGCACTATAGCTTTTCTTTCTGTCTTTATTATAGCACAGTCAATATTTTATTGCAATAATCAGATTATTTTTTTTATATATTTTTTTCTGTAAAAATAACATTTTAATAAAAAATATAAGTGCCTACTAAAAAATCTCATAGTAGACACTTATGAATTATCCTTTGCTTATTAACGTTGAAAAAAGTTATATAATTCTCTAACCATAATAAGTGAAGATGTAGCACCTGGGTCTTGATGACCAATACTTCTAATACCTAAATAGCTTGCACGACCTTTGCTTGCAGAAATAGTGCGTGTATAATCTGCACCTTCTTTTGCAGCTCTTGATGCTTCACCTAAACATTGGAATAATGTTAAATCTTTTTCTTTACCTTTTACAAAAGCTGTATGTACAGGAATTAAAACATCTAACATTGTTTTTTCACCTGGTTCTACACGACCACGTTTTTTAATAGCTTCGATAGCTTCACCTAAAACTTTAATTACAGAATCAACTGTAAAAGATGTATTTTCATCACAAGCTTTAGCTGCACGGTTGAAAGCTGCTGCATATAATGGACCAGCTGCACCGCCTACATTTTCAGAAAAAGCTGTACCTATAGCTTTGAAAACTTTTGCTGGATTTCCATCATCATTCATATTGTCAATTTCTTCTAAAGCAGCTTCAAAACCAATAGCCATATTATTGCCATGGTCGCCATCACCAATAGCTTTATCTAACATATTTAAATAATCTTTTTGGGCTATTATAGCTTTTGCTATATGTTCAACTGCATCTTTAATTCTTGTCATATACGATATTTCCTCCCAAAATTTTAATGAAAATTATAATATTATTTAATTAAATAACTTATAAATAGCCTAAATATACAGATTAATTTTAACATATAATCTGCTTACTGTGTATATGTATATCTAAAAAAATGATATCTATCAATATACCACTTTTATCTAATTATACAATACAAACTGTACAAAAATCACCTTTGTTGTATTTCTTTTGCTAAAATAATATAATAGTATATTATATTATTCTATTTTTTACAATATTTTAATATAACATTTTTTATAATCTATTTAAATAAAAGAGGTATCTATATGTTAAAGCCAAATGTTGGTCATATAAATTATTTAAATTGTCTTCCTTTAACTTATACATTCACTAAAAATCCTAGTGATAAATTCAATTTATTTAAAGATGTTCCTGCTAATTTAAATCAAGCAATCACGCAAGATAAATTGGATATCAGTCCTGTTTCATCTATCATTTATGCTCGCAATTTTGATAAATTAATGATTTTACCCGATATTAGCATTATGGCTGATGGCCCTGTACAAAGTATAATTTTAGTCAGCAAAAAACCTATTCATGAAATTACCACAGATAAGATTTTACTCACATCTCAATCGGCTACTTCACATTGTCTTTTGAAAATAATCATGAATAAACGTTATCACGCTACACCAGATTATTCTATTGCCAAAGTTTCACCTCAAAATCCTTTTTCTGATGAAAACGCTACCGCTTCTCTATTCATTGGTGATGACGCTCTCTTTTTAAAATATCATCAAGATAAGAATTTATATTATTACGATATCGGTCAACAATGGAAAGAATTCACTAATCTTTGCATGGTATATGCAGTATGGGTAGTGCGCAAGGATTTTGCACAAGAAAATCCTCAAAAAACCTCTATTATTCAGCAATATATAAAAAATGGTTTTGCCAATGGTTTTACCAACCTTCATCAGGCTATAAAAGAAATCGCTACAGATAAGCCATTTTCTTTCACGCAATTAGATGAATATCTTCATATAATTCAATGGAAATTACAAGAAGAACAACTCAAAGCTTTATCTTTATTTTATCAATATGCTTTTGAATTAAATCTAATTGATGCACTTCCACAATTAAATATATTCAATCCAAATACTAAAAATTAAATACGTAAAAACAAAAATGGTGTTGATAAAATATCAACACCATTTTTTATATTAATTTTGGTCGGGGAACTTATTTAAGAATACCTAAACCGTAACCAATAATACCTACAGCGAATAAGCCAAAGATAATCCAAATTGCATTGACTTTTTTCTTCATGAGTTTCATGCATAAGAATGTAAGTAAAAGTGGTACGAGACCTGGCATTAATTGGTCTAAGATAGATTGAACAGTAGTTGTAACTACACTACCATCTTGCATAGTTACTTCAGAAATAACTACTGGAATATTAACGGTTGTCCATTTATTTACCAGTGCCCCCATGACGAATAACCCTAAGATAGAAGCACCTTCTGTAATTTTTTGAAGAGTATTACCAGCTACGTCCTGAATAATATCAGTACCTTTAGTGTAGCCATATTTAATACCATACCAACGAATAAGTAAACGTACTACATTGAATAATACAAAGAATAAAATAGGACCAAGTAAGCTACCGCCCATAGCTAAAGAAGCACCAAGAGCTGCACAAATAGGACGAAGAGTACCCCAGAAGATTGGGTCACCAACACCTGCAAGAGGTCCCATCATACCAACTTTAATACCGTTGATAACACCATCTTGAATGTCTTTACCATTAGCTTTTTGTTCTTCCATAGCTGCTACTACACCAATGATTGGAGCTGTAACGAATGGCTGTGTATTATAAAATTCTAGATGTCTTTTAATAGCTTGTTTTCTTTCTTCGCCTTCATATAGTTTTTTAATAATAGGAACCATACCAAAGCAGAAACCAAGTGCCTGCATACGTTCCATATTCCATGAACCTTGAAGGAAATTTGAACGAATAAAGGTCCAGAATAAATCATTTGAACTTAATTTTTTCATAATCTTCAACCTCCTCTTAGTCTAATTCATCATCAAGATCATCATCTACATCACTTTTTGCACTGCCAGCGCTTGCTGCTGCTGGAGCTGCCACTTGATGATATTTAGGGCTAAGCTGAATGTAAACAATTGCACAAACAAGACCAATTACACCAAATGCAACTAAATTGAATTCAGTAAATGCTGCTGTAACAAAGCCGAGGAAGAAGAATGGCATTAAGTAACCAGCATTCATCATGTTAATAACCATTGCATAACCAACTACAACGATGAAGCCACCAGCAACTTGAAGACCACCTGTGATTACTGGAGGAATTGCATTTAATAAACCTTGAACAGCATCTGTACCAATGTACATAGCTACAAGTAAAGATGGAACAGCTACACGTAAAGCTTGAAGTAATAATGCACCTAAATGGCAGATATCAATACCTCTTAAATTACCTTCTTGAGCAAAACCATCTGCTTTATGTTGGAAAAATACTGTTATTGTACGGCAGATAATAGTTAATACCTGACCTGCTGCTGCAAGTGGCATAGCAATCGCAATACCTGCACCGATACTTTGATGACCAGCAATTACAAGAATTGTAGAAATAACAGAAGCAAGTGCTGCGTCAGGTGCCATAGCTGCACCGATATTCATCCAACCAAGTGCAATCATTTCCAAAGTACCACCGATTATAATGCCTGTTGTCATATCACCTAAAATTGCACCAACTAATGTACATGCTATCAATGGACGATGTGTCTGAAATTCATCAAGAACACTGCCCATACCAGCTATTGCTGAAACGATAAAAATAGCTATAAGTTGTACTCCACTGAGTTCCATAAAAAAACCTCCATTCATAAGAGCAGATTAACAGCCATTAAAATTAATAGCTGTTAATCTTTTCATTTAATTATTTAATAATTTCCATTAAATTAACACGTTTATCTGTATCTACTTTTCTAAATTCGATTTCAATACCTTTTTCACTTAATTTTTTGAAGGATTCTACATCTTTATCATCTACAGAAACAGCATTTGTAATTTGGCGTTTACCTTCTTTAAAGCTCATACCACCAACGTTTACAGATTTAATATCTACGCCACCTTCAACCATACGTAATACACTTGTAGGATTTGTGAAGAGCAATAAGCATTTATCATTTTCATATTTAGGATTGTTGTATACGCGGATAGCTTTATCTACGCTAACAACACTGGATTTAATACCTGGAGGAGCTACTTGTTTTAAAAGTGTAGCACGAATAGTATCTGCTGCTACATCATCATCACATACAATAATACGTTCGCAACCAGTAACTTTTGCCCATACAGTTGCTACTTGTCCATGGATTAAACGGTCATCAATTCTAGCTAATACAATTTTCATTATAAATCGTCTCCTTCATCATCTGTTTCGCTTTCTACTTGGCTTTTATGGAATTTTTGAGCTCCAGCTACACTAGCTTCTACAGCTTTTTCCATTGCATCTTGAACATTTGCATTTTCGCCATTACATAAACGATAATTTATTACTTCTACAAGCATTGGTAAGCTAACGCCTGTTACAATACCGCATTTATCATTTTCCATAGCAACACGGCACGCAGCATTATAAGGGCTACCACCAAATAAATCATTTAAAATAATTACACCATTAGTAGTGTCCATTTCTTCCATGGCTTTATTATATTTAGCCATTAAATCTTCTGGACCTTCTCCTGGTACTAATGTTACTGTTGTTAAATTATCTGGCTGACCACAAATCATAGCACAAGTATTTACTAATTCTTCTGCTAAATGGCCATGTGTACCAACAATAATACCTAACATTTTAATTTCCCCTTTCAAAATTCTTCTTGTTATATATTATATGCAAATGGCGTGCCAACTTTTAGTGTCAAAATTTTTACTGTAACTATAAGGACTTTTTAAATGGTAATTATGCGTATTGTCTAAAAATTGACACTCTTCTTCCACTTACTAAACTGTGTCAATTAAAAATTGACACTAAAACAAAAAGTCTGTGTCATTTTTAATTTGACACAGACTTTTTTAGACACACTTTTTTTAAATCATGCTTACAATATAATACATTTCATCTTTTGTTAATTTTATTTGTAATGTTTCCTCAAATATTTTTGCAGCTTTTTCTACAACTTTTAATTTTTCTTTATCTATATTTTCTATATTTTTTTCATTAAATTTAAGTCCATTATTAATTACCATTCGCTCTAATGCACAGCCTATATGAATTATCAAGCGCAATTTCTGAGGATTGTCCCATGTTAATTTTAATTTTTCTTCTAAAATATTGATAAATTTAAGTAAAATATCAATTATTTTATTCGGATTTAAATACAATAACATTTCCTGCAATCCATCTTCACAAAAACGTTTCAAAACAATATTTGTTTCGTCTTTTTTTACAATATCTTTTGCTCCCACAATTTCACGCAAAATAATATCGCCTTGACCGCTGATGATTTGCTCAATTGGTATAAACGGAGCATCTATATGTGGATTTTTTATACCTACAACAGCAATAATCTGATATTTATGCCCTATTTCCGTTAAGCGTTTATGCATATCCACAATGCCTATAGGAATTACTTTTATATGGTTCATTGAAGCATCAATTAAGATATCAATCACTAAATTTTGTAATTTTTCCGCTGTTCCCTTACCTGTGCTACAAATTGTTACTACAGCTTTTTGTCTATCATTTGTGTCATCAATTGATAGTGTGTTATGTTCATAACCATTAAAATTCTTCAAGGAATCATATATAGCACTTAAACTGATACCTGCAATATCTGCTTTTCTCATCGCTTCTAATACAAATGGCGTCGTAACCATGCCTAAAGTCCTAACTGGCACACCTAATCTTTCTTCTAATATAGGGCCAAAACTACATAAAGAACCCATATCCGCTAGCAATAATACACCTTCTTGGCAATTAATATTTTGTAATTGCTCAACAATCTGATTTAACATATCCTCAGGTCGACACTCTAAAGGCATATCAAAAGCTAGTAGCGGAGCTTTATTGGCACTAAATAATTTTCGTGCTACATTCACCATAGAACTTGCTGTATATTCACCATGCATAGCTACTGCTATTACTATTTTTTGCGATTTATCTTCTTGTTTTAAAGATTGCAATAACATGGCAAAATATTCTGTTTCCGATTTTGACACAGATACTTTATATTTTTCTTCAATCATTAATTTTATTTTTGTCGCTAATTTAAATTCTATAGAATTTGTGTCAATTGTACCTTCCAAAGCATTATGCAAATTCTGCTTTCCTTTTATGCGATTGAATAATGAACTTAAATGCAAACCAAATGCATATAAAAAACGCTCTCTTGATACTAATTTTATATAACGTTCCACTAAAGATACTACTTGCTGAGCAAATTCCACCATATCTGCATCAATGATTTTCAATAATCTATCATAAACAGATAAAGAAATATCATCTTTTTGATTATAAAAAGTTTTTACATACGTATTTACGTCAGCTACGACAATTTGTTGAATTAATTCTTCCGCTATGCCCTCTCGCTTAAGCATATTGACCTTATTTTCTACCATTTGATATAAATTAAATGGTTCATCTTCGCTTTCACGAGGCAATTTACTTTTGCTAGATGGTGTTACATACAATCCTTTTTCAATATAACGACTAATCAAAGCTATATCTTCACGCGTTTGACTCATCGGCAAAATTCCTGATTTTATATTTGCAGGCAACATTTGATAAGTTATTTCAATATGACCATCTGTCTTTATACCATTTAAAAATGCTTGCGCACATAAAAGACGAATATTAGATTTTAATTGACCAACATTACCATTACCAATACTGCCGATAATCGCTTTTATCGCATCTGAAGAAACTTTTACTGGTCTTTTTATACTGCGTGATTCTTCTGTAAATAACACCGTCATTATTTCCAATTTTTCTTTTAACGAACGCTCTGCTAATGGTGGTATAGATATTATATTAGGAATACGTCTTTTAAAAGTCTTGGTCAATACTGAATCAGGATTTTCTGTAGTCGCTCCAATGATTAACACACTAGCTGATCTTTCTCTTTTCGTTTCACCTAAACGATTGAAAGTCCCTGTATCCATAAAATAAAAAATCATTTCTTGACCTTCTGGTGGCAATCTGTGAATTTCATCTAAAAATAAAATACCTTCATTTGCTGATTCAATTAAACCTGGTACAGACTTATCCGCTCCAGTGAAAGCACCTTTAATATGCCCGAAAATATGTGAAATCAACAATTGAGGATTATTATAATAATCTGCACAGTTAAAAGTTACAAAAGGTGCATTCGTAGCAAAACGACCAACTTCTTTACCATATTCAAACATCATATGTGCTAAAAGCGTTTTACCAACACCTGTTTGACCTACAATCAGTGTATGTAATCCATTTGGAGGATAAATCACTGCCGCTTTTGCTTGTTCTACTTGTGTTTTTAAACTATCTTCTGCACCAATTAAATCACTAAATGCAGATTTATCTATTTTATTTATTTTATTAACAGTTTTTATTTCTATCTTATCATTGATATTTTCATCATTTATTTTATATAAAACAGGTCTACCTGAAATCTTCATTATTTTACCCATTCTATATAATTTGTTTAACTCTCTACTGACATTACTGCGTAAAATTCCTAAATTATCTGCAATAGCAGTAGCTGTAAGAGCCTTCTCACCATCTTGACTCTTTGCTACCTCTTGTAAATATTCAAAAACCCTTTCAATACGTTTCATTGTCAATTACCTTTCTATTTCAAAAACTCATTTCCACACCTAGATTTCTTCAACAATGAAATCATCTCTTTTTACCATTTTTAGAAAAAACAGCAGGAAAAAACCTGCTGTTTTCTTTATTTTACTATATGTTTACCACCATAATATCGAGATGCCCAATACGTATTATCTAAATTATCTACGCGAATACCTCTACTTGTTGATGCATGTATAAAATTTCCGTTGCCTAAATAAATACCACAATGAGAGGCTCCTGGTTCATACGTAGTAAAAAATACTAAATCTCCAGCTTCTAAATCATCTGGTTCGACAAGTTTTCCTAATTTATATTGTTCATCTGCCGTGCGAGGTATGCGAATTCCATGTTTAGCAAAAACATATTCCAAATAACCAGAGCAATCAAAACCTGCTGGTGTATCTCCGCCAAACACATACGGCACGCCAATATAATCCTTCGCTGTAGCTATAATACCTGAGACTTCTTTTTTAGATAAAAATTGTCTGCCATATGGCACTGAAGATAAATTATCTAAAATAATTTTTTCGTTAATAGATGACTGCGAATTGACTATAACATTTTGTTTTCCGCCTTTAATAGCCCACCATGTCTCACGATTTACAATACCTGTAACTTTTATTTTATGATCTTTTTGAAAAGCTTTTACTGCTTCTTGCGTCTCTTTATCATAATTACCGCTAACTTTACTTAAATCATAATTCATACGAATGAGGTTTTGCTGTAAAACTATTACATCATGTCCATGAGAATTCAATTTTAGTATTGGTGCCGCCTGTGCATTAGCATTTATAAAACAACAAATAATTGCCAAAATCAATACTTTATAACTTAATATACAATATCGTTTTGCCATCTCCACCTATTCCCACCGTCCCTTCACTTTTATTTATACAATAATTGATATTAAATAGCTTCATGCATATTCTGTAAGTTAACTTTTAAAGTTTCATTAACATCAAAAGCTTTTAAAGCTTTTATTTGTTCTTCTACATTATTAGTATAAAGAATTTCTATATTATTTTTTAATAAGCGTTTTACTTGTGCCATAACTAATGAGCTTGATTTATTATTAGATAAAATAATATAGTTTTTAGCAATATCGCCATGAATTAAATTAATTAAATCACCAACAGCAGGGCCACTTACTTTATCTTGAGTGATTACTGCAATTGCACCTAATTGTTCTAAACTTTGAGCTGTTTTTTCATCATCAGCTACTGCTAAAATAGCGATATCCATAATAGTTTTATCTACATTTTTCAAATCATGTGGCATAGCCAAATTTTGAATTTTAATGTCTTCAATTTGACCCCAATCTACAGCCTGACCAACTACTAAGCCTGGGCAATCTGTGTGTAAATACACAGTTATTCTATCATCTAATGATTTTACTACTATTACTTTACCTAATGGATTTAACATTTTTTCTAAATCACTGATACTAGCACGACATTTTACTAAACTAAATGATACTGCATATGTATAAACAATATCGAATTTAGGATTTGGCACATCATGAGATTTTTTAAATCCAGAAGAAAATAATAATACTGGTGATACATAATTTCCATCTAAACCAGCTCTACAACCTTGTAAAAATACCATTAGAGCTTTTGCCCCTGCATCTACAAAGCCATTTTTCTTTTCAGCTTGACTTAATGCAATGCCACCTGCTTTGATAGCTTCTGTTAAAATTTCAGCAATTGGTAAATTTGCACGAACAGCATTATAAGCACCTTTTGCCACTGCTTTTGCTGTAATAATCAAAGGACGTTCTACTTCATCATTTACTGCACGTTGAGCATATAAAATACCATATTGGAAAGATTTTCCAAAAACAGAAGATGATGCATCATATTTTCCTGCCAAACCTTTAGCAATACCACGTAAAATTTGTGAAATCAATACACCTGCATTGCCATGAGCACCTAAAACTGCCGCACTACCTACACGTTTAGATACTCCACCAATGCTATCTGCCTGTAAATCACGAAGAGACATTGCAGCTGCACCAATTGTACGTAAAATATGTGTACCTGCTTTTTCATCCATTAAAGAATCAGCATTTAAAGCATTGATATTTTCATATTCTAATAAAAAGGCACTGTAGGCACCTGCTATCATTCTTTTAAAATCGTTACCTGTTATTACTTCTCTATTTCCTGTCATAAAAACCACTCCAATATTCTACCTGAATAATATATATATTCTACTAGATAATATTCTAAAAATCCATCAATATATCCTTTTATTATTTACAAAAAAATGGATGCATTAAAATTATACATCCATTTTATCACTTATTTATAAAAAATTTCCCATAATAAAGTTAAATTTAAGCAAGTTACAATTATACCGACAATGATTAAAATTATTTTCTGATATAAATGATTTGCAAATTTACCCATTATTTTTTTACTAGAGGTTAAATATATCAATAAAAAAATAGTAATTGGTAATTGTATACTTAAAAACATTTGTGAATAAATCAAACCTTCAAACGGGTCTTGAATAAATAATATAACTAATATAGCTAAACCATAAGTTATTAATACACCATGCCATGAATGATAATCTTTAATATTATAATCTTCACCAAAAATGCCAGAGAAAATACTGCCTCCTGCTATTCCGCATGTCGCTGTTGAAGATATCCCTGCAAATAATAAAGCTATGGCAAAAATTAAGGCTGCACTATCACCTAAAATAGGTCTTAATAATTCTGTTGCTTGTGCTAAATCATCTACTTGTAAATTATTTGTGAAAAATACACTGGCTGCAATAATAATCATCGCACTATTTATTGCCCAACCAAGTCCCATAGAAAATAAAGTATCTAAAAACTCATATTTCAATTGTCGTTTTATAATTTTTTCATCTTGCAAATTCCATTGACGCGATTGTATTACTTCTGAATGTAAAAATAAATTATGTGGCATGACTACTGCCCCTAATACACTCATGATAATAACAATTGAGCCTTCTGGAAAAGAAGGTGTTACCCAACCACTTATAGCCTCAGTCCACTCAACTGAAACCATATTCAATTCAAGTAAAAATGAAAAACCAATAATAGATACAAAAGCTATGATTATTTTCTCCATTTTAGGATAAGAATTAGTTTTTAATAAAACAGCACAAAAAACTGCTGTGATTATAGAGCCTATAACAAGTGGTATATTGAATAATAAATTGAGTGCTATAGCTCCGCCCAAAATTTCTGCTAAAGCTGTCGCAATAGATGCCATCATTGCCGTTGCTAATATTGGTCGTGAAAGCCACTTCGGTAGATATTTAGTAGATGCTTCCGATAAACAAAGTCCTGTTACTATTCCCAAATGAGCTGCATTATGTTGAAGCAAAATAAGCATTATCGTTGAAAGTGTTACCATCCACAACAATAAATAACCAAAATCTGCACCAGCTGCCAAATTTGATGCCCAATTACCAGGGTCAATAAAACCAACTGTAATTAAAAGACCTGGACCAATATAGCGAAGAATTTCTCTAGCTCTTTCGCTTGCTGAATGTTTTTTACTATAATCTTTTAACATAAATTTATTCCTTTACTTTTATTTATTTGAAAATATTTCTCAATTAATATTTAATTTAAATTATAACAAATATAAATATATAATCAACAAATATTTCTTTTTCATAAAATCATTCATTAACGAAATAATTTATATATTATTTTCCTTTATTTAAATAGCATTATTAATAATATTTAGCTTCATGATATAATGATTATATCATTATAAAAAGGGGATTATCTTATGAAACAATGTATGGAAACAGAAAAGCTCCATCGCCGTATAAAAAAAATTATTGGGCAATTAAATGCCATAGATAGAATGATTGATGATGAAACTATTCCTTGTGAAAATGTTTTAATGCAAGTAAATGCTGCAAAATCCGCTCTACATAGTGTTGGCAAAGTAATTTTAGAAGGGCATTTAAAACACTGTGTAATTGATGGTATTCAACATGGTGATGCAGAAAAAACAGTTGAAGAATTTGCTAAAGCCATTGACCATTTTTCTAGACTATCATAAAAAAAGCGATTGATTTTCATCAATCGCTTTTTTTATTATTAGAGCATTTGTTCTTTTTTCGCTAAAATATCTGCTACAGCTTTGCATGCTGGACAATCACAATATTTTGCACCTTTTGCCTTAATATCTTGAGCATGAGCTAATACATTTTTTGCCATTTCTTCACCAAAAACTTTAAAACCCATTTCAGAATTAGCAAAAGCAATCAATCCATCAATCGGCATAATATCAGCTTCAAGCTCTGCTATATATTTTTTAGTTTCTGCTAATTGATTATCCGTGCCAATAGCATCAAGCCAATTTTGTGCTGCTTGTTTTGCTTCTTTGCTACAAGAAGGAGCATTCATTAATTCATGTGTTTTTTCTACAACATAATCTAATACTTTTTGATCCATGATAAATCCATCGCCTTTCTAAGTATTATTTTCTCATTACTTTTATAATATAACTACTCAAAACGGCTGTAAAGTAAGCACCTTTTAGTAACATAGTTACTTTAAAGTAACTAATTATCAAATAAAAATGCACCTTAAAACTATATTAAGTCTTAAGGTGCATTTTTTATGCTTCTTGTAAAATTTCTCTTAATTTTTCCATATTCATATTTTGACGAACAGTATCTGCTAAACGATTAAATGCTGCTTGTTTCGCTGCTGCATAATTTGTACTTACAGGTAATGCTTCTAATCCTTTACGTTTACGCAATATATTGATCAGACTACGGCGATATTTATCATTATCAAAAATACCATGAATATATGCACCCATGACATTTTGTTCTTGATTTATCATACCTTCTGCCACCTGTACATCTTTATCAGCACGTTTTGTGATCATGAATGGATGATTTGCTTCTTTTGTAAATTTAGTAGTTCCCATATGAATTTCATAACCAAATAAATCATCTATAGATAATTTTTCACCTAAAAATTCCCAAGAAAGACATTTTGCTTCAACTTGTGAAGTGAGTTTTTTCTCTACAAAAGTAGTTTCCATTGGCAAGAAGCCAAGTCCTTTTACGCTATCATTATCTGATTCAGTATGCAATGGGTCACTGATTTTTTCACCAAGCATTTGATAGCCACCACAGATGCCGATGATAGGAATGTTTTTTTCATGAGCTTCATTTAAAGCTTTTTCCATACCACTATCACGCAAATAAAGCATATCTTCTGTAGTGTTTTTGCTACCTGGAAGTAAAATTAAATCTGCATCACCGATTTCTTGACCTTCTTTTACATAATAAAGATTTACATCATCTTCTTTACTCAAAGCATCAAAATCAGTGAAATTAGAAATTTTAGGAGTTTGAATTACTGCAATTTTTATTGGTGCATTTGCTTTATCTTTCGCTTGAGTCTTTTTATCATCTAAAGATACAGAGTCTTCATCTTCAATACCTAAATCAGGTAAATAAGGAATTACACCTAAAACTGGTTTTCCTGTTTTTTCTTCGAGGAAATCAAGTGCAGGCTGTAAAATAGTTACATCGCCACGGAATTTATTGATGATAAGTCCTTTTACTAAAGCTCTTTCATCTGGTTCTAAAAGCTCTAAAGTTCCCACAAGAGAAGCCAATGCTCCGCCACGGTCAATATCAGCAATCAACAATACTGGTGCATTTAAATATTTAGCAATACGCATATTTACGATATCATTTGCTTTTAAATTCACTTCTGCTGGACTGCCTGCACCTTCAATTACCATCATATCAAAGCGTTCTTCTAAACGACGAATAGCTTCTTTTACAGTATCAAAAGCTTTTAATGAATATCCCTTATGATATTCGCGTGCAGACATATTTCCTACAGCTTTTCCCATTAAAATAACTTGTGAACAAGCATTTCCTGTTGGCTTCAATAATACAGGGTTCATCTCTACAAATGGCTCAAGACCTGCTGCTTCTGCTTGAGCTACTTGAGCTCTACCCATTTCATCGCCATCTTTAGTTACATAAGAATTAAGTGCCATATTCTGTGCTTTAAATGGCACTACAGACATACCTTCTTGATAAAAAATTCTGCATAAAGCTGTAGTTAAAATACTTTTTCCTACATGAGAAGAAGTACCTTGTAACATAATATGTTTAGTCATCAGTTTTCCTCCATCTCTAGTGATTTTTTATAAGCTCTTATTTTTTCCACAAAATATTTAGCATTTTGCTTTGAGCCTAAAAAATGTAAATGCAAATATGAACCTACAATATTATCTTTAGCATATCCTGCTTTGTATTTCATATTATTACGCATTTTCGTAAATTCAAATGCCCACGGAAAACTTTCATCTTGTACATCAATCTGCGTTGAAAAATGAAATTCATGACCTTTTATCTCATCATTTTGTTTTCCTAAAATATTATCTTGCAGAATTTTTGCTTTTACATAACCCACAGTCTGCAATTTTTTATTCATTTGAGCTTTCGCAGGAATAAGCCCCACCATTTCATAAAATCTTTGCTCAAAATCATAAATTCCCTGCATTAAATACATAAAGCCACCACATTCAGCATATATCGGCATTTTGCGTTCATTAGCTTTACGTATGGATTTTATCATCGAAGTATTTTGCATAAGTTCTTGGGCAAAAACTTCTGGAAAACCTCCGCCAAAAATCAAAGCATCAACATCAACAGGAATAGCTTCATCTTCTAGTGGACTAAAAAATTTCAACTTCGCCCCTAAATTTTCTAATTGAGCTAAACTTGCTGGATAATAAAAAGAAAAAGCTTTATCTTGTGCAATACCTATGGTTATATCTTTTTTGATATTTTCAGCTTCAAATTCTTCAACTTCGATAGCTGGTGCTGTTTTAGCAAGTTCAATGATTTCATCTAAATACACTTCTTGAGCAATTTTTTCAGAAATCTTTTCGATGACCTCACGTGCATTATTTTCTCCAGCTGGTGTCAAACCTAAATGACGCTCTGGCATATGCACATTATCATCACGGAAAATTGCACCATAAACAGGCACATTTATTTTCTTCATAGCTTCTTCAATCAAAGCTTTATGTGTTGGTGAACCTAATTTATTTAAAATTACACCGGCTAAATTCACATCGCTATCATATAATTTAAAACCAAGTGCTATAGCTGCGGCTGAATCGCCCATTGATTGCACATTGATGACTAAAATCACAGGTGCATTTAATTTTTTCGCTAATTGTGCTGTAGAACTAACACCATTTTTTCCGCCATCATAAAGCCCCATAACACCTTCGATAATCGCTATATCGGCATCTTTTGATTCTTGCACAAATAAATCATTTATCACGCTTTCATCAACAAGCCATGTATCGAGATTATGACCTTTTCTTCCTGCCGCCATACCATGATAACTAGGATCAATATAATCAGGGCCAACTTTATACGGCTGTACATTTAAACCTTTATTTTTTAATGCACGAAGTATTCCTGTAACGACTGTAGTCTTACCTGAACTACTTTGAGTGGCTGCAATAACTACACGAGGAATATTTACTTTTTTCATCATTAAATCACCTTATTAAATGCGTGTATTATCAATGATATACATTACTGCATTAATACAAGAAGCAGCAATTGGGCTACCGCCTTTTGTTCCTGTTACTGTAATATATGGAACTTTTGATTCAGCAATTAATAAATCTTTTGATTCAGCAGCTCCTACAAAACCAACTGGTGTACCAATGATAGCAGCTGGACGAATATTTTCTTCATTCATTAAACGGATAACTTCAAATAAAGCTGTTGGTGCATTACCAATAGCAACGATTGCTCCATCTAATTCTTTGCCAAAATGACGCATAGCAGCAATAGAACGAGTGATACCATGTTCTTTGGCATATTTTGCAATTTCAGGATCTGCAATTTTACATTCTACAGAGCCACCCCAAGAAGCTAATTTGCGTTTATTGATACCAGTGCGAACCATTTCTACATCAGTATAGATTTTGCAACCAGAAAGCAAAGCTTTTTTCATGGAAGCTACTACATCTTTATGAATGCGAATGATTGGTGCATAATCCACATCACCAGAAGCGTGAATAATACGAGAATAAATTTTTGTTTCTTCTTCGCTTAAATTTAATTTTTCAATATATGGTTTGATAATTTCAAAACTACGAACTTCTATCGCCATTGGGTCTTTGATAAATTCCATCAAAATCCCTCCTATTTTTCATATTTGGCAACAAATGTGCCTACACAATCATAATCATGAGTTAATTTTTTATAATCTATTCTAGGTCTATCAATAATGACAATTTCTAGACCTAATTTAATTGCAGCTGTCAATTTTGTTTCTGTGCCACCTAAAGTACCACTATTTTTCATTACAACAACATCTGCATTGTATTTTTCATATAAAGCTATATTCAAGCTTTCCGAAAAAGGCCCTTGCACAGCTACTATATCTTTGGGAGATATTCCACAGTTTTCACAGATTTGCAGAGAAGCAATAGCAGGAAGTACTCTCGCTATAATATGCTTATTGTATTTTTTACTATCATTAGCAAATAAATCTAAACGATTGCTACCTGTTGTCAAAAAGATATTTTCACCTAGTTGCATAGCAAGGTCAGACGCTTCTTCATAAGTTTTCACTAAATGAAGTTTATTATAAGCAGGTATTGGCGTTACTTCTCTTTCATAACGAATATAAGGTATATTTAATTCATCACAAACCTGCATAGCTGTTTTAGATACATTCACCGCATATGGGTGCGTAGCATCTACAAAAACTTTTATCTGATTTTCTTTTAAGCAATTCTTCATAGCTTCTTCATCTAATTTATGGTCATTGATGATTAAATTTTCATCTTTCGGTAATAACTCTTTACCATAATTAGTAACTACAGAAGCCATAACTTTATAATTTTGCTTTAATAAATATTCTACAAGACCTCTACCATCTTGCGTTCCTGAAGCTACAAAAATCATACTTCATAGCCTCTAGGTGTTATCATAAAGCCTTCTTTAGCAAAAGTTTTGCTATTGCCAATGATTACCATAGAAAACATATTGATATCTTCTTTTGTGAAGTTTTCTAAATCAGAAATAACCATTGTTTCATTTTCACGGCTTGCACTATTTACAATGCCAACTGGAGTTTTAGGGTCTTTATGTTTTAACATGATTTCACGAATTTCTTCGATATGCTGTACACGTTTATGGCTTTTGGGATTGTATAAACCAATTACAAAATCACCTTGAGCTGCAAGGTCTGCACGTTTTTTAATCAATTCCCATGGAGTCAATAAATCACTCAAACTGATGATTGCAAAATCATGCATAAGTGGAGCACCTAATACGGCAGCGGCTGCATTTACAGCAGAAAGTCCTGCTACAATCTGAACTTGTGGTCTTTCTTCTTTTGGCAATTTCAATAATAATTCTAAAACAAGACCTGCCATACCATATACACCAGAGTCACCACTTGAAACTACTGCAACATTATGACCTTTTACAGCTTCTTCAATAGCCATTTTACAGCGGTCAACTTCTTGCATCATTCCTGTGCCAATTACATTTTTTCCATCTAAAAGATGTTTAATCAATTTAATATATGTGTTATATCCTGCTACTGTATCAGCTTCTAAAATAGCATTTAAAGCACGAGGAGTCATATCCTCTTTACCACCTGGACCAATTCCAATTACTTTAATCATTCCCATGCTAAGGACACCGTCACTTTCTCAAATTTTGTTTTCGGCAAAATTATTTTTGCCCTCTCATTATATGCCAATATAGCAGCTTGACATACATTTCCTATACCAATTTGTTTTTTCACAAAATTAGATTCAGGTAATTTATATTTATCAATCACATTTTGCATGATTGTATTATCATAAAAATAAGTTTCTACTTTATATTTTTCTGCCCATTGATGTAAAGCTTTCTCATTTTGCTTGACGATTGTAGAAACTAATGCTTTGATTTTTAAATTTTCACAATCTGCCATTTTTTTAGCTTCATTTATTGCCTGTTCCACAAGATTTAATTCAACATCTTTGCGACAACCAACGCCAATTATCAATTGTTTTTGCGTTAAAAATAATATATTGTTTCGCACTTGTCGTTTATCTGTGATAAATACACAAAAGTCATTTTGCCTATCAAGTTCTTCTACATCAATCAATTTAGCTTCAATCTTAAAATCTCTAGCCAAATCAATTATCATCTGTTCACTTTGCTTTAAATCTTTATCTACATAATAAATAACTTTTTGCTGTTGAATTAATGCTGAATTAATTATTTTTATATGTTCTAAAGGATATGGCACTAAATTATATTTTCTTGCCACCACATCAGGAGCAATTATTTTATTCGTATCTGTCGCTGTAGTAATAACTGGAATAGCATTTAATATATCAGCAATCTTCAACGTGAGTTCATTTGCTCCACCCAAATGACCAGATAATAAACTTATCGCAAAATTAGCTTTTTCATCTAAAACTATTACAGCTGGGTCTTTGACTTTATGCACAATAAATGGTGCTATCATTCGCACAGCAATACCTGTCGAAGTGAAAAATATAATAGCTTCATACTCAGCAAAAATATTTTTTATCACTTCACTCATTTTTTCGTACTCATGTATATGACCAGTTAAACTAATATCATATCTATCTTTTTTTACATAGATATCACAAGTTTTCAAGGTATTTTGCAATTTACAAGCTAAATCAGCACCATTTTTAGTTACAGTAATAATTGCATATTTCATTAAGCTTTATCTGTACCTTGACGATACATATGACTAAATTCTGGTGCATAAAGACGAGATTTTGCATATTCTGTATCTAAACATTTACTTACAACAATCATAGCTGTACGAGAAATATTATTTTCTTTAACGATATCGGCAATAGTTTCAAGTGTACCGCGTACAATTTTTTGTTCAGGCCAAGAAGCTTTCTGCACGATAGCAATAGGTGTAGATGGTTCATAGCCACCTTCAATCAACTGTTCTACTACTTCAGAAATCATATGCACGCTCAAAAAAATACACATAGTAGCTTGATGAGCTGCTAAGGATTTTAATTTTTCTTTTTCAGGAACAGGTGTTCTACCTTCATTGCGTGTGATGATTACAGTCTGAGAAATTTCAGGAAGTGTATATTCCTGTTTTAAAGCTGCTGCTGTAGCTAAGAAAGAACTTACACCTGGAATTACAGTGTATTCAATATTGCGACGAGATAATTCGTCCATCTGTTCTTGAATAGCACCATAAATCGCAGGGTCACCAGTATGAAGTCGAACTGTCATTTTGCCTTCTTGTTCTGCTGCTGTAATTGTTTCAATAACTTCACCTAAAGTCATAGAAGCACTATTATAAATTTCACAATCTGCTTTTGCATAATCTAATAATGCAGGATTTACAAGAGAACCAGCATAAATAATTACATCTGCCTCTTTTAATAATCTTTGACCTTTAACTGTAATAAGTTCAGGATCCCCAGGACCTGCACCAATAATATAAACCATAAAAAATATCCTCCCTAATTTATCTTATTTTAGTTTTTTACAAGTAACAATATAAACTGGATTTTGTGCATTAAACATATCGTATGAACCGATTTGTCTTAAACGATTTACTTGTATTTGAATTGCTTCATAAGTGTAATTTTCTTTTTGCTTCATATATGTCGTAATTTCAGATATTGTCTGGATTGTCACCGCATTTACGATAATGCGTCCACCTTCATTTAATTTGCTATCAATTATATCTAAAATCTCAAACATATGTTTGCCACTGCCACCGATGAATACTACATCACAATTTGGCAATTCACCTAATCCTTTTGGTGCTTCTGTGGCAATGACTTTAACTTTATCTTCTAATTTAAATTTAGCAATATTTTGATGTAATAAATCAACAGCTAAATCTTTTTTCTCTATAGCATAAACTTTTCCTTGGGGAGCAAGTAAAGCCGCTTCAATAGATAAAGAACCTGTACCAGCACCAATATCCCAGATAATATTATCAGGACGAATTTTTGCCTTGCACATTGTCAAAATGCGAATTTCTTCTTTTGTCATTGGCACTTTATCGCGAATAAATTCTTCATCTGCTATTCCTGGTAAATTCAAATATGCACCAACTTTCTATTCATAATTTATTTTATATTAACCTTCAACTATCATCACACAATGACTCACACATGCTTTTGTCTGTGCTTCATCTAAAGATAAGCTGACTATCTTTTCATCAGGATAAGAAAGTCTAGAACAAATATATGCTCTTGCATTTTTATCCCAACCTCTTGCTATCAAATATGTGGCTATAGCATTAGAATTAAATTTATTATCTGTGAGCATACCGATTATGCGACCTGGATAATATTTTAAGTCTTCATCACTTGGCACACGTCCATGAAAACTAAGTAGACTAGCTTCTTGCCATGGAAGTGCTATCTTGGCAAAAGCTGTTTGCATGGAACTTAGCCCTGGAATTACTTTTATATTTTCTAAAGGAAAACTCTTGCGCAAAGCACTTAACAAAGAATAATATCCTGGATCGCCAGATACCATCACTACTACATCATTATCATTTAATTCAACTTTTATAAAATCCATTACAGCAGTGATATCTGCTTTTATGGCAAAAGTTTTTTGACCTTGATGAGAAAATTCATTTAATGCTCTTGTTCCTCCAACTAAAACTTTTGCTTCGTTTATAGCTTGCATAGCCATAGGAATGACATATTCTTTCGCCCCTGGACCAATTCCAGCCACAATTATTTTATGTTCCAACCTAATCTACCACCTATTTCTCTTGCATTATCGTCCATACCCAAAATTTCACCTTTCAAAGTAACCATCACAGTTCCTACTTTGAAAGCATTAAATACATGTTGTTCACTGCGAAGACTAGCTCTTTTAGCTAATAAATCATAAAAACCTTTTTCTACCAATCCATATCTTTCAATGATTGGCATAGCTGCTTCTGTTGTCTTCACTTTAAAAATTTCTTCTACGCCTTTTTTATCCATGCCCAAAAGAGCAGCATAAGAAGCTAATATTTCCAAGCGAGCATCAGCTATTTTACTATGTGTATAGAAAATTCCTCCAGCTACTTTTACCAATTTACCTAAATGACCAAATAAAAGCACTGATTTAATTCCTTCATCAGCAGCAAATTCCAACATATGACCGATAAAATTACTTGTCTGTACCATAGCTTTTGCTGGAAGGTTTAATTTACTAGCGATATTTTCACCAATTTTCCCAGGAACAAAAATAATATCATCAAAGCCATTTGCTTTAGCTACAGAAATTTGCGGTGTAAGTGAATTTTTAAAGCCTTCTTCAGACATTGGACGCACCACGCCAGTAGTGCCAATTACAGAAATACCGTCTTCTATACCTAATATAGGATTAAGCGTTTTTTTCGCTAGTTCCACTCCTTTAGGAATAGAAATCGTAATATCACAACCATAACCTTCTGGCAACAATTCACGAACGACTTTCGTCATCATTTTTCTTGGCCCTGGATTTATTGCCGGCTCTCCTGGCGGAATAGATAAACCTGCCTCTGTAACTTTTCCAATACCTAAGCCAGCATAAAAATTGATTTTATCATCATCTTTATTTATTTTTACTTCCGTAAATACAGAAGCTCCATGTGTGATATCTGGATCATCACCAGCATCTTTTATAACTTCTGCCCTTGCTCCAGTTGATGTAAGCTCTACATTTTTAATAGGAATATGCAATAATTCTCCACTTAGAGCGTATAATTCAATCTCTTGAACGACATTTCCCTGCAAAGCAAGTATAGCAGCTTTTGTGCCAGCAGCTGCACAAGAACCTGTTGTATAGCCACTTTTCATTTCTTTACGCATAAAAAAATCTCCCTTTGGGCAGGGAGATAGACTTATCCCGTATTTCTACGAAAAATTCTCCACCTGCCCATCTCTCGTGAGTCTGAAAAATATATCATCTATAAATTTCACGGTGTTTTTCCAATAGGCAAGTCTCCTGACTTAGGTTCCTCGCTAATTTTCGCCTTCCCAAAATAAATTATTTCAGTGACATAATTGAAAATAGCTCCCCTTACAGTGGCGGGACCGTACTGGCTCTTCCAGTTTCCTTATTAAGCTTACGCACCTATCTCTATTTAATTTAATATATTATATTATAGGCATTATCCATTAATACTGCAAATCAAATTATTATTTCTGCAATATCTTTTCCACTAAATTTTTATTTAAATCAGGCAAATAAATAATTTCTTTTACCAATGTTTCATGTTTATTTATCATTTTTTCCATGAAAATCATATCATACCAACAATTTTGTTTATAACCACATTTTGTAAAATGAGCTATTTTCTTATAATTAAATTTTTCATGGAAAGCTATACTTTGCGGATTGGGATATGTTATGCTTGCTACTAAATTAGTTATATTTTGCAATTTTAAAATCGCTTCTAATTTCGTATATAAAATTTCTCCTATTTTTCTACCTTGATATTTTTCATTAATATAAATAGAAGTTTCTACACACCAATTATAAGCTTGTCGTTCTCTAAAAGTAGAAGCATATGTATAACCTACTATTTCATCACCAATACAAGCTACAATATAAGGAAATTTTGACATTATTTTTGTTATACGCTGTTTAAATTCGTCAATTGTTGGTACTTCATATTCAAAAGTGATATTTGTATTTTTTACATAGGGAGCATAAATTTCTACTAATTTTTCTGCATCATCTATTTTGGCTAAACGAAAATATAATTGTTCATTCACTTACTTCACCTCAAAAATATTAATATTTTTATATTCTAACTTCAAATTTAAATAATTCCGTAATATATTATCATACTATATATTAATCTATACTATATATTTCACTATAATATAAAAACGGTTAACTTAACAGTTAACCGTTTTTATATTATTTATTTTTCCATTTACATTCAATATTCCAAACTGAAATAGGCGTAGAAATAAATTGAATATCAAATTTTAAACTTGGTTGTATATAACTACTGGCACTATGAATCCTAAAACTAAATGCCCAACCATTATCCATATAAACTTCAACAGTTGTTCTACTATTTGGTTTAAATCTTACAGTTAATATTTCTGTTGGTATATTTGATATTGGAATATTAAATGCAGATATTTTTATTTTACTCGGTTTATTCAAAGTCCCATAAAGATTAAAAGTGTGTATAAATGTTAATTGCTTTTTATCATCGCTAACAATTTTATAATAATCTTTTATTCCAACTAAATAATAAAATAATTTTATAACTATATTATGATCCTTTTTATAAGCTCTCTTTATTTCCTCTAAAAATGCTTTTAATAATGGAAAATAAACATCTTTTTCTTTATTATCTAAGTCAACCCATTTTTTCTTCTCACTTTTCCATTGATTTAAAATATTAAAAATAGACTTAACATCATTCCAATATATTTCACTACAAGGTACATTATACCATTCACTACCAAAATCTAAAGCATGACTTAATCGACTATGTTTAACAGCAGAATGATTATGTTTTATACTAAAACCCACTTCCCAGTCAATATTATTCCTACGAACAATAATATCACGAACATCACCTATTCTACCAAATTCATCTTTTTGAAATTCAATATATAATGTTTCCTCTATACTTTCTTGTATAATAGGTTCTAATTCTAATATGTTATCTATTGTAGCATTAGCTGAAATAAAAAATAAATCTTGTTTTTCTATGCTTAAGTTATTCCATGCTTTTTGATTTGCAAAAAAACTTGAATTTTTTACAATGTTAATTTTTTGTAATGTTTTAAGTGATTTCACTAAAGCTTGGCACCAAGCATATTCATATGCTCGTCCTTGATTATTACTTTTTGCACTCATTTATTTCTCTCCATTTCAATACCATTAACCTTATCTCCTTCACCTTGCAAAAACATCTTAATAGCTATAGCAATTTCATAAGCAAGATTAACAGGAACAGCATTTCCAATCATTTTATAGGCATCATTAGTTTTTTTATAAATAAATTGAAAATCATCTGGGAATCCTTGTATTCTTGCAATTTCTCTAACACTCATACGGCGATAAAGATGTTCACATCCTTCAACAAAACAAAAACTATCCTTACCTATTTTTTGCATTTTAGGTGCTTGAGGATGTAGCTGACATTGACGTCCAGAAGCTTGCACGGTAAATGCTTGTTCATTCCAACTTTTAACTCTATTACGACTCATGAAAATAGGTGAGAATGACCCTGTAAAATATTCATTATTATTTATAGCATTAGGATTATGATAATTTTTTTCTTCTGCTGGAACAACTGTATTTTGTAGATCCCATATAATATCTTTTAAAGTTATTTTTTTATCATCATTTTCAGTAGAACCTTTAGGAAATATAAATTTAATTGACAAATCCTTTCTAAATCCAATATAAAAAACTCTTTTTCGTTCTTCTGCAACACCATAATCTTTAGCATTAACCATTGTAAGAGAAATATCATATCCTGCTTCTTCAAATAAATTAATAATATTTTGAACAGCTCTATTATGTCTATTTGCTAACATTCCACTGACATTTTCAGCTAAAAAAAATTTAGGTTTAAAATCTTTTAAAATTCTAATATAATCAAAAAAAAGTTGTCCTCTAACATCTTCAATTCCTTTTAAAGAACCTGCTTCTGACCAAGATTGACATGGTGGTCCACCAATAATTCCATCGACTTTATCCATAGCAACAAAAGGTAAAATATCTTCAAAAGTAATTTTCCTAATATCATCTTCAATTAAATGCGTATCTGGATGATTTACTTTAAATGTTTCAAATATACTCTTATCAAACTCATTTGCAACAGGAATATTGAACCCAGCTTTTTTAAAACCTAAATCTAAACCTCCACAACCACTAAATAAACTAATTATATTCATAATTTTCTCCATATATTTCAAATTATTTTTCTGTATATAAAATATTATATTACCCAAATAATCTATATGCTAACATAATATTTTGATTATATAGTATATTAATCTTTTATACAAGCAAACACATTTAAAAAAAACAATAATAGTTATACTTGCTTAATAAACATAACAACAAATATATTATATATACCTTAGCAAAGCAATAATATATAAATAAAAAATCAACTAACACATTAAATATATAAATATCCATAATAAACAATTCTAACTAAAAATTATATTGAGTTAAATAAAAATTTAATCATTATTGATATTCATTCTTGACACTATATACCCCATAGGGTATACTAAAGACGTAAAGATAATACCCCTAGGGGTATATAATTATTTTAGAAAAGAGGCGTACATATGGCTACTACTTCCAATTTATCTATTGATAATAATAATCACAAACAAAAAGCATATTCAATCAATATCCATTGTGCTAATTGTGCTGCCAAAATCGAACGAAAAATCAACGAATTATCTGATGTAGATAACGCTACTATTTCTATTTTGACTAAACAATTAACTTTAACAGCTAAAAATCCTGATGAATTATTACCTACTATTCAAAAAATAGCAGACAAAATTGAACCTGGCACTATAATCTCTCAACTTGAAGAAAATGTTTCTAATTATAAAGAAAAAATCTATCTAATCGAAAATCTAGATTGTGCTAACTGTGGTGCTAAAATCGAAAAAAAATTAAACGAATTAGCTGATATTAAATCTGCTCAATTGACATTTGCTACTAAAAAATTAAAAATAGTAGCTCAAAATCCTGATGTACTTCTACCTCAAATAAATAAAATAGCCAATTCTATTGAAAATGGTGTAAAAATCATAAATGCTGATGAAGCTTCTTCAAAATCTCATCAAAATACAAAAAAATTTTTTGATGAAAAAACCATTGATATTATTGAAATTGTATTTGGTGCCATTTTATTTATCATTGGCGAATTTACCTCTCTTGTACCTGACCAATACACACTTTATCTTTATATTGTAGCTTATTTAATTTTAGGTTTCCATATACTAAAAACTGCCATCACCAATTTATTTCATGGCAATGTCTTCGATGAAAACTTCCTCATGAGTATCGCAACTTTGGGAGCATTTGCTATCAAAGAATATCCTGAAGCTGTCGGTGTTATGCTATTTTATCGCATTGGCGAATATTTTGAAGAACGTGCTACAGAAAAAAGTCGCAGTCAAATCATGGACGCTGTTGATTTACGACCTGAAACAGTAAATCTTCTCCATGGTGATAAAATTTCTATTATTTCTGCTCATGAAGCCAAGGTTGGCGATATTTTATTAGTTCGTGCTGGTGATAGAATTCCTGTTGATGGCATTGTCATTGAAGGAGAAAGCCGTTTGGATACATCACCTGTTACTGGCGAGCCCGTTCCAATAAAAATTGCCCCTAATAGCTCTATCACTTCTGGTTGTTTAAATATTTCCGGCGCTATCAAAATGAAAGTGGAAAAACCTTTATCTGAATCTATGGTTTCTCGCATTTTACAAGCTGTAGAAAATGCCGCTGCTAATAAACCTAAAATAGATAAATTCATCACTCGTTTTGCTAGAATTTATACTCCTATTGTCGTTTTAGTAGCTACGCTTACAGCTATCATTCCTTCGCTGATTACAGGTGATTGGGAACATTGGATTTATACAGCTTTGACTTTTTTAGTAATTAGTTGCCCTTGTGCTTTAGTATTAAGTGTACCACTTGCTTTCTTTTCTGGTATCGGTAGCGGTTCCAAACAAGGAATTTTATTTAAAGGTGGTCTAGCTTTAGAAGCTTTAAAAAATATAAAAACTATCGTCATGGATAAAACAGGTACACTGACTCATGGTAATTTCACAGTTAAAACTATAAATCCTACAAACAATTACACAAAAGAAGAATTGCTCGCTCTTTGTGCTAGTTGTGAAAAAATTTCTTCTCACCCTATTGCTATCAGTATTATCAATGAAGCCACTAAACAAAAACTCAATTTAAAAACTACTACTGATAATCAAGAAATTGCTGGTGAAGGTATAATCTGCACTATTGACAAGCAAAAAATTTATTGTGGTAATAAACGCTTAATGCAACGATTTAATATTGCTTTACCTGATGATTTACCTATTAATGCTGGTACTGAAATATTCATTGGTATAGATGATAAATATGCTGGCTCTATTGTTATTGATGATACTATTAAAGATGATGCAAAATCCACTATTGCTAAATTAAAAAATTTAGGTTTAACTACAGCTATGCTCACAGGTGATAATGAACATAGTGCTTATGCTGTAGCTAATGAAGTAGGCATTGATAAAGTTCATGCTAAACTTTTACCTGAAGATAAATTAAAAAAATTATCCTCACTTAGACAAGAACATGGTAATGTATTTTTTGTCGGCGATGGTATAAACGACGCTCCTATTCTCGCCGGTGCTGATGTTGGCGCTGCTATGGGTAGTGGTGCTGATGCCGCCATTGAAGCTGCTGATGTAGTATTTATGAATTCTAAAGTTCATTCTATTTTCCAAGCTATAAATATTTCTCGTGATACCATTCACATAGCTTGGCAAAATGTAATCTTTGCCTTAGGTGTAAAAATACTCATCATGATACTCGGTCTTATGGGCTTTGCTTCCATGTGGGCAGCTGTTTTTGCTGATACTGGCGTAGCTATGATTTGTATTTTAAACTCCATTCGCATTCTTTATAAAAACTATTAATAGCTTCTAACTTTTAATAATCTGTTCATTTTCTTTTTAGATGAACAGATTATTTTTTATATTTACGAAAATTTCTTGGAGTACATCCATTATATTTTTTAAAAAGTTCTGCATAATAACTTCCACTATTAAATCCACATTCTAATGCAACTTCTGTAATTGATAAATCTTCATTCTTCAATAAAATCTTACTTTTTTCTAACCTATATAAATTGACAAAATCATTTGGTGTTTTATTTACATATCGCTTAAAAAGTTCATAACACTTACTTTTACCTACATTTCCAGATTTTGCAATATCTTGCAAAATTATTGCTTTTTTATAATTTTGATAAATAAATATTACCATCTGTTTAAATATATTCACATCATCAGAAGTATCATCTTTTATTAAGTTTAAATTTTTATCATTATCTATTAAATTATATATTTGATACCATAAATCATATACTAAAGACAACAATTTCCATTCTTTTGCTCTACAAGATTTTTCCTGCCAATCTATTAATGCAAATAATATTCTATCTAATTGTTTTCCTTCATTATTTTTCAAACACCATGCCAATAGTCCATTATTCTCAATAATAGGAATTACATATTCTCGATACATAGCTTTATTAATTTTTAATACTGAAGGATTTACCATTAAACAAATAAATTTACAATCATCATGATTATATTCATAACCATAATGTATCTGCTTTGAATTTACAATTAAAATATCATCTTTTATTAAATGAAAAATTTCTCCATTTATATAAAATTTCATTGAACCTGATAAAATTTTTATAATTTCTATATCATCATGCCAATGACATAAAGCTCTTTTATTTTCATATTGTATTAATTCTCTTATCTTTATAGATATTGGCAATAATAAATTTTCATATTCTACTACTTCTAAATTATTTTCTATTATATGCATAAAGCTCATCCTCAGCAGATTATTGTTATAAAAAACTCGGTCAATATTGATAGTATTATCCCTTATTATATATTATTATGACTCTATAATTAATTATTTTAGGAGGTTTTATCATGTTAGCTGATTATCATATGCACACTGAATTTAGTGATGACTCTACTTGCCCTATGGAAAAAGCTATACAAACAGCAATAGCTAAAAATTTCGATGAAATCTGTTTTACTGAACATATTGATTATGGTGTAAAAACAGATTTAAATTGTGATTGTCAAAAATACCTTGAAAAATTTACATATTATCAAAAATTATTTTCTCCCCAAATAAAACTAAAATTCGGCATGGAATTTGGTATGCAAACACATACTATCAATCAATTTGCCAAAACATTTGCTAGTTATCCCTTTGATTTTATAATACTTTCTTGTCATCAAGTCAATAACCTTGAATTTTGGAACCAAGCTTTTCAACAAGGAAAAACACAACAAGAATATAATGAACTTTATTACCAAGAAATTTTAAAAGTAATCCAGCAATATAAAGATTATTGTGTTCTCGGTCATTTAGATATGATTAATCGTTACGACCAAAAAGGGATTTATCCTTTCAATAAAGTCTTTGACCTTGTAAATGAAATTTTAAAACAAGTCATAAATGATCATAAGGGCATTGAAATTAATACTTCTTGTTATCGTTATGGTCTAAAAGATTTAACGCCTTCCGTTGAAATTTTAAAACTCTATAAAAAATTAGGTGGCGATATTATAACCATTGGTTCTGACGGTCATGATGTTGACCAATATGGCTTTAAAATCCAAGAGACTAAACAAATATTAAAAGATTTAGGATTTAAATATATCTATACATTTGACAAAATGAAACCTATTGCTCATACAATTTAATAATTAAAACAAGGAGAAATTTTTATGAAAATCGACCATATTGCTATTTATGTAGAAAATTTAGAAACTACAAAAGAATTTTTTATTAAGTACTTCAATGCTATCGCTAACAATTTATATCACAATCCTAAAACTGGATTATCCACATATTTTCTATCATTTGAAGGTAACACCCGTTTAGAACTCATGACTCGTACCAACATAGCAAAAACAGAATTTATCCTATATCGCCAAGGATTAATTCATTTATCTTTTAGTTTAGGCAACAAAAAAAAGTTGATGAATTAACTGCCTGTTAAAAAAATGATGGATATGAAATTTTAAGTGAACCACGTACAACAGGTGATGGCTATTATGAAAGCTATGTTTTAGGTCCAGAAAATAATATTTTAGAACTTATTGCTTGAAATTATTAATTTTATTTATTATTAAACCTTAAAAATTCTTATATACTATAAGAATTTTTATAATTATCAATAATAGCCAAATCTTAATTTATAATATTCATGGTATTGATTAAATTATTTTCACCAAATAATTTTACAATAGACATGTTTTGTATAATATTCATAGACATCAATTAAACTAATATATTTTTATTATCAATCTTATTTATATCGACTGATTTTAGTGTAACCTATTTTAATTATTTTCAATAATGAACAACATTATTATTACAAAAATCTATATCAATTAACCATAAAAACATTAGCTGAAGATAACACACGAGCCCAAAATTCTGACTAATAATCTTTACTTATCATAATAACATCTTCTTATAATAAAACTATACTATCAAGATAACTTGTTATAAATTTTATACTTTCTCAAAAGTATAAAATAATAGAAAGGAACTTTTTATGGATACAAAAGATAAATATTTAAGTCAATATAAAGCAGGAAAAAAAGAACAATATGCTGCACGATGTGCATTTTTTTTAGCAGGATTTACTATTACTACATGGGCACCAATGATACCAGTTATCAAAGAACGTTTACAAATTGGTGATAATATTTTAGGTCTATTATTATTATGCATAGGAGTTAGTGCATTTGTCTTTATGCCCATTGCTGGAATTTTAAATCAAAAATTAGGTTGTAAAAAAATGTTACAAATAAATATTATCTTATTTGCTTTAATTTTAATAATCATTTCTTCACTTAATAATATATGGTCACTTGTCATATTTTTATTGTTATTTGGTTCTGTTATGGGAACAATAGATGTTACAATGAATATAAATTCTGTAATAGTAGAAAAATTATCGAAAAAACGTATTATGTCTAGTATGCATGCTTTTTGGAGTGTAGGTTGTTTTTGCAGTGCTGGTCTATTTAGTATATTAGCCAAACAAGGCTTAGATATTACAATGATATCAATTATTCATGGCATTATAATATTTACATTTTGTTTAATTGCTAGCCCATATTTTTTAACATATAAAGGTGCTAATAACGAAAAACCAATAGCTATACCACATGGTATTGTTATTTTATTTGGCATTTTAGCTTGCATAAGTTTTTTAGCAGAAGGAGCTATAATGGATTGGAGTGGTATATTTTTAACAGAAACTAAAAACTTGGAATTATCTTTAGCAGGTATAGGTTATGCTATTTTTTCTGTAGCAATGCTTATAATTCGTTTTATAGGTGATAGAGCAGTTCAATATATTGGAGAAGAACAAATTTGTGTATTTGGGGCTCTTATCTCTGGACTTGGTTTCTTATTGGTAGTTCTTATTGATAATTTTTATTTGATGCCAATTGGTTTTATCTGTATTGGCTTAGGATCTGCTAATATTGTACCTGTACTTTATTCTTTACTTAAGAATCAAAATGATATGCCAATAAATGCAGCCGTTACTGCTATAACTTGCATGGGCTATACTGGCGTAATTTTAGGGCCTGCACTCTTAGGTTTTATCGCCCATGGTATAGGTATAAAATTTGTATTTTATTTACTATGTATTTTCTTTATAATAGAAGCTTTATTATCTAAGTATATTTTTAAACGATTGAATTAAATAAAAAATTTAATAAAAAAATCAAATAAAATGGTTTTAATTTAAATAAACCATTTTATTTGATTCATATTTAAAATCATTTAAATATTTAGTTATAAGAAGCTACATCTAATTTTTTTATTATTTTCTAGCACATTCACTATCTAAATTAAGCATAATTTTAAGACCATGGTCTAATGTTGGCAATAAATATTCCAAACATTCTCTTACAGCTTTAGGACTTCCCGGCAAATTAATAATCAAAGATTTTTTTCTAATGCCTGAAGTTGCTCGACTCAACATAGCTCTCGGTGTAATTTTTAAACTATACATACGCATAGCTTCAGAAATTCCTGGTGTTTCTTTTTCAATTACATCTTTTGTCGCTTCAGGTGTATTATCCCTTGGTGAAAAACCTGTGCCACCTGTTGTCAAAATCAAAGGAATTTCTTTATCCGCAAGCTCTATCATTTTATCTGCCAATAAAGCTCTATCATCTGGCAAAATTTCCATGGATACTACTTTATAATCAAACTCTTCTACAATCTGCTTTATACATGGACCACTTAAATCTTCACGAAGACCTTTTGCACCTTTATCACTTGCAGTGATTATCGCTACTTCAAACATTTCTTTCACCTTCTCAAGCTTCTACAAAAATCGTATCTTGTGCTTTAATTTCTCCGCCATTTAATACAATCGCAAACACACCTTCATTAGGCATGATACATTCACCTGTTTGCTTTTGAATATTGCAACCTAAATGGCATTTTTTACCTATCTGAGTGATTTCTAATAAAATATCATTTACTTTCAATCTTGTACCAATCGGCAAATTTTTTAAATCAATACCTTCAACTAAAAGATTTTCGCCAAATGCACCAGCAGGAACTTTGAAATTATATTTTTCTTCAAAAGCTCTCACCGCTTCTACTGCTAATAAACTTATCTGACGATGCCATTTTCCAGCATGAGCATCATGTTCTAAACCAAAATCCTTTATCATCAAGCCCTTATCTACAGCAGTTTTTAAAGTACCTTTTTGTTCACTGATACATACAGCTAAAATTTTTCCCATCAATTAAATTCTATACTCCTTATTATTTTTCATAATCATAAACGCCAGATTTTCCGCCTTCTTTATGCAATAGACGTATATCTGCTATTTCCATACTTTTATCTATAGCCTTGCACATATCGTAAATCGTCAATAAAGTAACTGATACAGCATGTAGTGCTTCCATCTCTACACCAGTCTTGCCATTGACTTTTGTCGTAGCAATAGCTTTTATCATATAATTTTCTTCATCCAATTCAAAATCAATCGTAACTTTTGTAATAAATAATGGATGGCAAAGCGGTATCATATCACTTGTTTTTTTCGCTGCCATAATACCAGCTATCCTAGCAACAGCTAATACATCACCTTTTTTATTAGTCTGTTCTTTGATTGAACGAAAAACTTCTTGATTTACTTTTATACTACCTTCGGCAATAGCTATCCGCATGGTAATGTCTTTTTGACTGACATCAACCATGATAGCTTCACCATCTTGATTAAAATGCGTAAAATTCGCCATATTTTCCTCATTTATAATTTATTATTTTAATTTTTTAGCCACATCAGTTACATCTTTAACTGTATTCACTGTATCTGTGATATCTGATGTTGAATTTCTAAATTCCTTTATACTTTTACCTAGAGCCTTACTTATTTCTGGCAATTTCTTAGGTCCAAATACTACTAAAGCAATCACTAAAATCAAAATTAATTCTGGTATACCTAATCCAAACATCTATTTTTCTCCCATCTAAAATTATTTTACTGTGCTCTTTTTTGAATTAACTGAGCTACAATACTAATTGCAATTTCGGAAGGTGTTTCCGCTTTAATATCTAGCCCTATAGGCATAATAATTTGTTTTATTAAATCTTCGCTAAATCCTTTTTCAGCTAAATAATTTTCTACATGAATTTTTTTATGTCTACTGCCAATCACACCAATATATGCTGGAGGATTTTTCAATAAACTTTCTAAAACCAAGGTATCTTTTGTATGTCCATTAGTCACAACTATTACATAATCGCTGTTTTTTATTTCCACTTGCTTACTAAAATCTGCATAATCTACAACTACAATGCGTTTAGCGTCTGGAAATAATTCTTTTTTAGCAAATTCACTGCGTTCTTCAAGCACTATATATTCAAATTCTAAATTTGGCAATAATTTTGCGACCTCTTGAGCTACATATCCGCCACCGAACAAATAAACTCTAGGGCTTTGCTTCATGATTTCTAAATACTGCCCAGATTGATTTGTTGTATCCATCTGCAATAAAGATTTTTTAGTCAACTTTTCTTTCAAAGCAAAGCTTTCCGCTAAGTCATAAACTTTAAAATCGAAGTTTTCATTTTGCCAACTTAAACTTAAAACGATTTTATTTTTCGTATTGATTAAAGTCAATGCTTTTTCCACTTGAACTAAATCTTTTTGCTGTAAACAATATAGAGCAACTGTCAACTGACCGCCACAAACCATACCGTATTCACCAGCAGTAGCATTATTTAAAGAAAACGTCTGCACTATGGATTTACCATTTTTTATATTTTGTTTAGCTTCCTGTATAGCCAAATATTCTAAAGGGCCACCACCAATTGTATCCACTGTTGAGCCATCAGATAAAATAAGCATATGTGCACCCACTCCACGCGGAGCAGAGCCTTTTTTCTCCATGACCATTGCTAAAATCACAGGATTATTTGCTTTTAATTGCATTTGCACTTTTTGCCAAAAAGCTTTTATTGTAATCATTTCTTGCCCTGCTTTCTCAAATTTTTCAAGCCATATAATACAGCTTCTAAAGCACCGCCACCTATAGCTCTAGATTTATCCGATATACTAAAACAATGGCTTTGCTCTGCTCGTGGGTCAATGTCTCCACATTTCATCTTATCTGTAACTACAATGCCATCATGCAACATACCGCGGACAATACCATCTATTAAGGCTGTTACTTCTCTATCATCAACATAAGCTACAATATCGCCTTTTTTTACAAAATCACCAATTTTTGCCACGGATTTAAATACGCCTTCGCCATTAGCTCTGATAATTCGCTCTACAGTATAACCACCAATATTTCCTGGAACACCTGTATTTTTTATAGCACTGCCATCTTCGATTACCTTACCTAAGAAATGACCTCTTTTCGTTTCGATAACATAATCACAATCTTTTTTAGCTGTAAATCCAGGCCCTACAGCAATGACAATCGGTGCATCATCAATTTTTGTATTTATATTTTTCTTAGCCATTATAGCATCAATGATAATATCTGGTTTATATTCTTTCGCAATATCAGCATTTTCATCAACAATTACAGCGATTTTATCTTGTGCGATAACTGCTTGTGCCTCTTGATAACTATTTACTAACTTTCCTTTTATGCCTTCTATATTCACTTCGTTTTCATAGACAGCATTAGAATAAGACACTGTCAATCTCACAGTCAAAGGCTTTTCTATCTCCGTCATAATAATCGGAAATCCAGCTCTTTGTAATCGCCAAGCAATGCCTGAGGCTAAATCTCCAGCACCTTTTATCAATATTTTTTCCATAAAAATTTACCTTTACTTTCTCTATTTTTACTTTTTAAAATTCATCACGATAACTACTTATCGCCACTTTTATTCCATATTCTGCTAATTTTTCAGCTATAAATACAGCCTTTTGTAAAGCAAACAAATTATCAACTTGATTTAAGATGACGAAAAAATCTCGCTTACCTATATCTTTTCTTGCTCCTTGTTCACTTGATATCACTTTTATTATATCATTTTTTGTCAGATTTTCATTTACTTGCTTTTGTAAAAACTTTGCTAAAAGTTCGGCTCTACATAAAGATTTTAACGGCTGATTTAATGCACTCATGCCTACGATATACACTACTTTATTTGATGAAGATATATAAACGGGTTCATTTTGTTTGGGGAATTTAAATGGCAATCTTTTTGCTCCATCAGCTTCAATCAAAGTTATATCTGCCAAAAATATGATTTCTCGCAAAAATTCTTCGTCCCATGAACTTATTTTTTCCCCATAATCTTGACCAGTAAATGCCCAATTTTGCTGTTTTAATTTTTGCTTTAATAAATTTTTATCTCTTATCGTTATAGCATCTGCTGTTTTAAACATCTTTGTCGTTGTTGTAATCAAAATTTTCTTATGTTCACGCACTAAATTTTTAGCTAATAATTTTATCGTAGAAGTTTTACCACCTGCTCCAGATACAGAAATTATATCTTGATTTTTCACTTGCAAATACTCTACTATACTTTTATTAATCAACTTTTTCTTTGTATATTCTAAAAACATAAATTTATTCTCCTATGAGGTGTTTTCTATGTATAAAAAATCTCTATGCGTTGTTATTTTAGCTGCTGGCAATAGCTCTCGTTTCGGTGCGAATAAATTGCTTTATCCTATAAATAATATCCCTATGTATCAATATACTTTAAATTTAATCAAAAAACTAAATCCTAAGCAGACAATTTTAGTTACTAAATATCCTGAAATCACCAAAAAAATTGACCCAAATATAATAGTCGTTCCTAACTATGATACTCATTTGGGTCAATCTCATTCTATGCAATTAGCCATAAGAGCCAGCCAACAATTATCTTCTGCTGATAATACAAATGATAATAATATTAACGGCTATTTATTCATCGTTTGCGACCAACCATTTTTGACATTTACAAGTCTAAATAAGCTTTATCAAACATGGCAAAAAAAAGATAATATCTGCGCTCTATCATATAAAGGGAAAAGAGGTAATCCTGTGATTTTCGCTCAAAAATACGTGCCAGAATTACTCGCTATCCAAGGAGATAAAGGCGGTCGCGTTGTCATTCAAAAACATCTTGATGAATTAACTTTAGTCGAAGTGAATTCTGCTAAAGAATTAGTAGATGTAGATACATTATCCATATTAAATGAACTTCAAGACTAAAACTCAAGCTCTAAAATATGACCAACTGCTAAATTATTTTGTTTTATAAAATCTTCTACTATAAATTTATCTTCTATTTTACTAGTCCAACCAATGCCACAGCCACCTGTAAGCTCCACAGGTACAGGCAATAATCTGCCAGCGATATTTCCTTTTTTACAAGCAGATTCAAAAGCAAAAGCATGTGTTGGATTATCAAATGTTATCACTAACTTTAAAGATTTTCCTAATCTTGACATAAATCGTCCCTGATTTCTTTTATTGCTATTAATGCTTGTTTTACTTCTTCTTGTGTATTAAATCTTGAAAAACTAAAACGCACTGTGCCTTGTTTATCAGTTCCTAAAGCCTGATGAATAAGTGGCGCACAGTGTATACCACTGCGGACAGCAATGCTGTATTCCATCCATAATCTATCTGCAACTATCGAAGAATCTATATCTTTGATATTAAAACTTATCACTGGTACACGATTTCTTTTAAAACAGCCATAGATTTTTACATCTTCAATATTTTTTAGACCTTCATAAAAATCTTTTGCCAACAAAAGTGCATCTGTATCTAAACCATTTTTTAAAATCCAATCTACAGAAGCATTAAGCCCTGCAATACCATGAACATTTGCTGTTCCCGCTTCAAATACATTTGGCATCATATCTGGGTGATTTTTCGCAAAACTATAAAAACCACTGCCACCAACTTTCACAGGTACAGGGTGAAGACCTTCTCGCAAAACTATACCACCTGTACCTTGCGGAGCAAATAATTCTTTATGACCTGTAAAACATAAAATATCTATGTTGAAATTTTCCATGTCTATCGGTATTAAACCAGCTACTTGAGCAGCATCTAAAATAAATAAAGCATTATGTTCATGAGCTATAGTTCCTATACGCTGTATATCCATGAGATTACCAGTAACATTTGATGCTCCTGTTGTAATCACAGCCAAAGTATCAGGACGAAAAGCTCTTTCCATCAATTCATATTCAAAATTTCCATCTTTATCTACAGGAATTATGGTTAAATCCAAATCGCCATCACGTAGATATAATGGGCGCAATACAGAATTATGGTCATTTGCTGTAGTTATGATATGCCCTTTATTAAAAAAAGATGCTATGACTAAATTCAAACTTTCTGTTACCCCAGAAGTAAATGCCACATTTTCTGGTTTGGCATTAAATAAAGTAGCAATTTTTTCACGTGCTTCATAAACAATTCGTGAAGACCAAATAGATGGCCCTGTTGCACTTCTTGATGAATTGCCAGCATTAGCTAACGCTTCAATAACAGCAGTAACTACACAATCTGGACGATAATAACTCGTTGCTGCTTGGTCAAAATAAATCATGGTTTTACCACTTTCGTCGCTTTTGCTTGACGCTCTACAATATCAAGCATATTTACGATTTTACCTACAGCTAATTTTTCTTTTAACTGATAAAATTCTAAACAAGTGCCACAAGCTACTATTTCTACACCAGCATCAGCTAAAGTCTTTAAGTCCTCTAATACTTCAGAACCTTCAACTGCTAATTTAACACCACTATTATAAAAAATAACAGCTTTAGGTAAAGTTTCTAAGCAAGTCAAAGAATAAATAAAGCCTTTAATCAAAATACTGCCTAATTTATCATCGCCATGACCCATTACATTACTGCTGACTACAACGACGAAAGAATTATCTGTCTTGGTTGGCACTTCACATTTTATTTCTTCTTGTTGAGGAATGAACATGGATTTTTTTACGAACAAAGATACTATATAATCTGTACCTTGCTGTACTTTTTGAGATGGTAAATTCATCTGGCTTGCCATTTTTTCCAAGTTCTGTGCAGAAACTAAATTATCGACAACTACATTTAATTTATCATCTTGTGTCAAAGTTTTTAATGTATCTCTAGCCATTACAAGCGGTTTTGGACAAGCCTGACCTCTAGCATCTATAGTTTTTTCCATAAAAATCACCTCTAAAAAAATTACATAACATTTATTTTATATTTATTTAAATTTGTCACCTTGCCCACAATGCGAGCATCTATATCTGCTTTTTGCATTTCTTCCACTAAAGATTTACTATCCTTAGAATTTACGCTTATCAATAAACCGCCAGAAGTTTGTGGGTCGAATAAAACTTCTTGCATAGCAAAAGATATTTCGTCTGCAAAAGAAACTTTTTCTCCTGCAAAATTGCGATTTCTCTGACCTGCACTTGTGATTAAAAAATTATCTGCATAAGTCAAGGCTTCTTTGATAATCGGTAAATTTTTTGCATAAACATCTACACTATAATCTTTAGCTACCATTTCCAAAAGATGACAAATAAAACCAAAGCCTGTTACATCAGTGCAAGCATGAACATCATAATCAGTCATGATTTCTGCTGTCTTTTTATTTAAAGTAGTCATGGATTTTATGGCTTTTTGCATAGCCTCATCACTTGCTTCACCAACAGAATTTGCCGCCATAATAATACCTACACCTAATGGCTTTGTTAAAATTAAATCATCATTTAATTCTATAGTATTATTTTGATATATTTTTTGAGGATTGACAATACCTGTTACTGCCAAACCATATTTTATACTTTCATCATTTACAGAATGACCACCAGATAAAATTCCGCCAGCTTCCATGATTTTACTAGCTCCACCAGCCATTATCTGCCCTAAAATATTTAAATCTTCATTTTCAGGAAAACACACTATATTCTGTGCAGTTTTTACTGTGCCACCCATAGCATAAATATCACTTACTGCATTTGTTGCTGCTATCTGCCCAAAAATATAAGGGTCATTTACCATCGGTGGGAAAAAATCCAATGTCTGTATCATTGCAATATCATCTGTCAATTTATATACAGAAGCATCATCACTTGAATCAAAACCCACTAATAAATTTTCATCTTCAAATTTAGGCAATTTAGATAAAACTTTACTTAAAACCTTCGGCCCTAATTTGGCACTACAACCACCACTTTTACAAAAAATCATAAATATCCTCCTCCCAATTTCAATCAATTAAATTTATAAAAATTTTATTTTTACTTTTTTATCAAATGATTTAATAAAAGTTTACCACATATTTCCTAACAATAAAAAACTCCTTTAGCTAAAAACTAAAGGAGTTTCTTTTATTATTTATTATTTTTTTAATTTATTATTTCTATTTAAAATAGCATTTAAAATAATTGCTGTTAAACTTCCGATTGTAATACCACTATGGAAGATAATGCTCCAAATGCCAGTTAAATGTTTGAAGATTTCAGGAACAGCCATAGATAAAAGACCCATTGCAAGGCTGATACCTACAATTAAGACATTATAATTGCCTTCGCCTTCGTATTCAACTTTCGCTAATACGCGAATACCATTTGCTGCTACCATACCAAACATAGCGATACCAGCACCACCAAGTACAGGAGCTGGAATACATGCAACTAAAGCTGCCATTTTAGGGAATAAACCTAATAACATTAAAATCACACCAGAACCAGCTACAACAAAACGGCTTTTTACATTTGTGAGTGTAATAAGACCGATATTTTGAGCAAATGCTGTATAAGGGAAAGTATTTAAGATACCACCAAGTAAAGTGGAGAAACCATCAGCACGAAGACCTCTTGTAATTGTTTTTTGGTCTGCTGGTCTACCTACGATAGCACCTACAGCGATAATATCACCAGTAGTTTCTGTCATAACAACTAAGATAACTAAAATCATTACAATAATTGCTGGAATATCAAAAGTTGGTACACCAAAATGAAGAGGAGTAACAAGACCTAGCCAATCAGCTTTACCGATATGGCTAAAATCTGTATAACCACAGAAAGAAGCTACTACTGTACCTATTACTAATGCTAACAATACGGAAATATTTCTCCATACACCAGAAAACCAACGATAGAATATAATTACTAACAATAAAACAAAAGCAGATAACAATAAAGTTGGAATACTTCCAAAATCTGCAGCAGCTGGATTACCGCCACCAGCCCATCTTACTGCTACTGGCAATAAAGACAAACCAATAATTGTAATAACACTACCAGTTACTACTGGAGGGAAAAAGCCAACCAATCTGCTAAAAAATGGAGACATTAAAAACATGAACAACCCGCTGGCTATAACAGCACCATAAATCGCTGTTAACCCATCAGCTTGACCAATCATTATCATCGGCGAAACAGCTGCAAATGTTACACCTTGCACAATTGGTAATTTACTTCCCATTTTACATGGACCCAAAGTCTGAATTAAAGTCGCAATACCAGCAGTAAATAAGTCTGCATTAATCAAATAAATTAAATCCTCTGTACTAAGACCGATAGCATTCGCCACGATAAGTGGTACCGCTACCGCACCAGCATACATTGCTAATACATGCTGAAGACCATAGAGAAACGTTTGACCTAATGGCAATCTTTCATCAACTGGATGTACAGATTTGTTCATTAAAAATACCTCCTGTATTCAATTAAAATATATAATATAGTGATATTTATTTATTATATCACTTATCCACCAATTAAAGACATAGATTTATCTTCTTTTTGTGAAAAAGCTTCATTTTCTAAGTGATGATTTTTAGGTTTATGATAAATAGTATCCTTTATTATCGCTAAAATTTCTTCATCTGTTACATTCTTTTTCAATAAATCATTTAAATTAACACCACTATTATAATGTAGACAAGGTTTTAACATGCCTGTTGATGTCAATCGTAAACGATTGCAATTAGCACAAAATTTATGTGATAATGCAGAAATAAATCCTATTTTTATTGATAAATTTTCTACTTGATAATAATGTGCTGGACCTTCAAATACATCTATTTGTTTTAAAGCTCCATATTTTTTACTAATTATAGCTTTTAAATCATCTTCTTTTACCGCTTTAAAATTCTTTGCCACATTCATCGGCATTAACTCGATAAAACGCAAATCTATTTTATTACAATTGGCAAATTCTATCAAAGGTATAATTTCTTTTTCATTTATACCCTGCATAATTACACTGTTGATTTTTAAAGGAATATTTTCTTTTTGAGCTAATTTTATTCCTAATATAACTTTATCTATATCTCCACCACGTGTAATTTCTCTAAATAAATCTTTATCAATACAATCTAAACTTAAATTTATACCACTTATACCAGCTTTTTTCAAAACATCTACTTTATTAGATAATAATATGCCATTTGTAGTCAATACTATTTTTTCTATACCTTGTATTGCTTTAAATCTTATTATTAAATCTTCAATATTTGGATATAATAATGGCTCTCCGCCAGTGAGCCTTATTTTTTTTATACCCGTTGAACTGATTAATTCCACTAAATGTATTAAATCTTTTTGCGAAAGCATTTCTTCTGTCTGCTTTATTTTTTGCTCTGGCATACAATACTGGCAACGTAAATTGCAATTACTTGTAAGTGATACACGCAAGTAATCTATATTACGCTTAAAACAATCTTGCATTCAAAATCCTCATCATTTCTATTTTACATAAGCTTAATTTTGATTTTCTATCTCTTTGCGTTCAACTATCAATTCAGCAGTTACTTCATCGCCTACATTCAAACTTGTACCCTTTAATTGATAGATAAAACCGTTATATTTTTGCAATAAAGTAGCTCTTGTTACTCCTTTAGGATTAATTATTTGCGCATGATATTTATCATCTTGTTTAAAAATATGAACTTGCAAGCAAAAATCTGCATTTTTCGGTGCTGTAAAATCAAAATCTACAGTTACGTTTACAGTTTCCAAACTGCTTAATTTTTGATGATAATAAGCTTGCATAATAGCTTTTAAATAAAAACGCATAGCTAATTCTGCACCATTTGGAGGGCCTGCAATACCTAATACTGGTTTTTGGTTAAATTTAGAGAAGCTAGAATGTTTACCGGGTCTACAACCTAATTCATAAACTAAAACTTCACCTTCTGTTTCTAATAAATCAAGCGTAAAATCCTTTGTTCCTTTAGAAGAACCTGCATTTATTAAGATGATATCTGCTATTTCACTTGCTTTTGTAAGAGCTTCTTTTATTTTTTCTTTATCATCAGGGATTATCGGAAATATAGTTAAATCTGCTTGATATTGTTTACAAAAAGCAGATAACATCATGCTATTTGACTCTATATTTTTATCTACTGGATAATCTTCACTTTGCCATGAAACTAATTCATCACCAGTTGGAATAAATGCAATCTTTGGTCTTGCTATAACTTTTACTTCTTTAATACCGCCTGATGCTAATAAACCGACTTGAGGTGCTGTGATTTTTTCATATTTATTTACTAAAACTTCATCTTTACCGATAAGACTTCCTGGTGGGTCGATTAATTGTCCCTTTGTTTCAGGTTTAGCTAAAATTTTTAATTTACCATCTATAAAACGAACATCTTCTATTAAAATAACTGTATCATATGGCTCTGGCACTACACAGCCAGTATTGGCAAAAATATATCCCTTGCCTTCTTGCCAATTTTTAGTATCTGGTATGCCATTTTTAAAATCTGCAAAACAAACACCAATGCCGTCCATTTTACTCACTGGCAATTTAGGTAAAACGACTTTTGCCTTCACATCTTCAGCACTGACTTTATCTACAGCATTATATAAATCCACAACTTCAAAATTTCGTTTAAAGTCAATCTGCTCTATGAGAAATTTTTTCATCATTTCTCGAGAAGGCATATAACCCTTTTCTACATATTCACGATAAGCCATAATATCACCTCATAATTATGTTACTTATATTTTTTATTATTTTATCTTTCCAGAAAAGAAATATATAAGTACAGTTAAAACAAGTCCTAAAGCTCCATATAATGGTCCTTTTTCAACAAAAGCATAAATGGTCATCACCAAACAAATAATAACTGCGATTGAAATTTGTTTAGCATTTTCTTTACGGTAAGCAAAAGTTTCATAATCTACGCCTGCTTCTTGTTTAAAACACTCTTGGCAAATAACACGTTTATTGCCATCTTTATCAGTATTGACTAAAGCTACTTTTTCATCAATATGTTTATGACAAATTGAACATTCTACCATCTTTTTACCCACCTTCAATCTTTATTTTCAGATAAAAACAAAAAAGACCTGCTCTTATGAGCAGGTCTATTATGCACATATGGCAGAGAGGGTGGGATTCGAACCCACGGTACCTCTCGGTACAATTGATTTCGAGTCAATCACCTTCGACCACTCGGACACCTCTCCACTTATTCATGATATGATTAGAACCACAAAAATTATATCATTGTCAAAATCAAAATACAATACCTAGATTTATTATTCTTCAGTCACTATAGCCTTAGCCATTTTCTCAAATTTTACACGAGGCATCATTACAAAATGACCACAACCATTACATTTTAGACCAAAGTCCATACCCACTCTAAGTATTGTCCATGTATCACTACCACATGGATGCTTTTTTTTCATACGCACTACATCATTTACTTTATATTGAACTTTTTCCACCATCTTTACCTCACTGCTTCAACGTAGTTTTTTTTTATAACTGAACCATTTTCATCTACTGGTTCTGGGTGAATAGTGATATCAAATCCACCAAATCTATTTCTTATCTTGCATTCAATATCATCACAAATATTATGAACTTCTTCTAAGTGCATATCTTTATCAAAAGTAACATGCACATCTAAAAGTCTATCGGAACCAGATTTTCTAGTGCGTAAATGATGATAACCTTTTAATCCTTTATGTGATAAAATTATTTCTCCAATAATCGCTTCATCTTCTTGAGATAAACTGCTATCAGTCAATTCTCTTGCACTATCTACTACCATTTTATAACCAGCACGGAATATAATCAAAGCCACTATAATTGCAATAACAGGGTCTAACCATAAAAAGCCAAAGACTTTCATACCTACAAGACCTAATAAAACACCTACAGAAGTCCAAACATCTGCTTGAAGATGCAATCCATCGGCTTCTAATGCTTGAGAATCAGTTTTTTTAGCTACAGCAATCAAGCGACGAGAAACAATTATATTTACTACAATAGAAATAAACATGATATAAATACCATATTGTAAAAATTCTGGGTCTAATGGTGTATTAAATTTGTGTATTGCTTCATAAATAATAAAGATAGCAGTGGCTACAATCAATAACGCTTCTACTGCTGAAGATAAATTTTCAAATTTACCATGACCATAATCATGTTCTTTATCTGGTGGTACTACAGCTTTGCGCACAGCCCAAAAAGCAATAAAAGCAGCAATCAAATCCACACCTGAATGAAGTGCTTCTGAGACTAAACTTACTGCGCCTACATATAAACCAACAGCTAGTTTTAAAATAACTAATAAAGTATTCGACATAATCGACAGCCATGCTGTATTACGTTTTAAAGTATTTGCATCTGTCATAAAAATCACCCATCCCCTAAAAATATAAATGCTATTAATTATCATTCAAAAAGTTTTTCATAGCAAAAAATCTGCAACATCTCATTTAGATGTGCAGATTTGACAAAAAATATTATTTATATCCTAACACACGGAAAAATATATGTAAAGTAAAACATATTGTTTAGAATTTCTAAATAATATAAAAATTAACATAAATTTACTAGACAAAAATTAAATTAATGATAAGATAAAATTAGTATTTTATTTAAGCGAATTGAAAGGATTTGATATAATGCTTTACCCATTAAAACTAAATGCAGCTTTTAAAGATTATCTATGGGGCGGTACAAGATTACGCGATGAATTTAATAAACAAACTGATATTGATCCTGTAGCTGAAAGCTGGGAATTATCTTGCCATCATGATGGACAAAGCATTATCAGTAATGGCGAATTTTCTGGTAAAACTTTAGCCCAATATATTGAAACAGTAGGCAAACAAGTAATTGGTACAAAAGCTCCTAAAGATAAAGATTTCCCTATTTTAATTAAATTTATTGATGCTAAACAAAGTTTATCTGTACAAGTTCACCCAGATGATAAATATGCACTTTTACACGAAGGCGAATCTGGTAAAACTGAAATGTGGTATGTAATGGATGCAACTCCAGATGCTACTTTAATCTATGGATTTACTCATGAAATTTCTCACCAGGAATTTGAACGTCGCATCAAAGATAATACTCTTCTTGAAGTTTGCAACCAAGTGCCAATAAAAAAAGGTGATGTATTTTTCATCAAAGCAGGTACACTCCATGCTATTGGTGCAGGAGCATTGATTGCAGAAATTCAACAAAGTTCCAATTCTACTTATCGTGTATATGATTATGGTCGTGTAGGCAAAGACGGTAAACTTCGTGAACTTCATATTGAAAAAGCTCTCGCTGTAACTAAACTTGAACCACCAACTAGAAAACCTGAACCTATTGCCAAACTCACAGCTTTTGCAGATTATGATTTAACAATTCTCGCACAATGTGAATTATTCAATGTAAGTCATTTTGATTTACACGGCAATTGCTCATTAAATGCTAAAAAGGATAGTTTCCATTCTATCTTAGTTTTAGATGGACAAATAGCATTGACTTATGGTAGTGATAGCTTCACTATCACCAAAGGCGAAAGTGTATTTATTCCTGCTGATATGGGTGAATATATCTTAAACGGCACAGGTGAATTTATCTTAACTACATTATGATTACAATATAATAAAAACAAAAGGCAAGTAAATTAAATTACTTGCCTTTTTTATATTTCAACATAATAAATTTATTGTCTTCTTTTTTCTGGAGTTAAATAAACTAATACAATACTTATAACTAATAATATAGCAGTCAATGCTAATGCCATAGTAAGTCCATAACTTTCAGCAAGTGAGCCTGTAAGCATTGTGCCAAAACCACCAAGACCAAAAGATAAACCGAGCATCATACCGGAAGCCATACCTGGATTATCTGGCAATAAATCCTGACCCCAAACTATAGCTCCTGGATTTGCTGCCATGACCAAGCCACCACCAACAAATAAAGCAATATACATCAATATATCTATTTGCTGTGCAAACAAGAAATACATTGTAGGGATTAATGTAAATATCAAAGCCCATAAAATTACTTTTTTATAGCCGATTTTATCATTTAACGCTCCACCGATTAAACCACCGATTACAGAACCACATAAATATATTGTCAAAATCCAACCACTTAAAGTATTATCACAGCCTTTTTCTATTGCCCATAAAGGTAAAAATGTAACTAGAGCTGTAAATAACCATGCTCTAAGTCCCATAGATATATTAAGCAACATTAACGGTTTATTTTGCAAAATTTGAGCTAAATTAAAATGCATATTCTTAGCTACTTGTTCATTGACAAAACGCGCTTTGGATAATCCTGAACTATACATCAATATACCTAAAATAATCGCAGGTATAATCAATATAGGTAAATAATCTAAACTGTACATCTGCATAAAATAAACTAATAAAATAGGAGCCAATGCAAAACCAAAACTGCCACCGGCTACAAATATTGAGATACATGTTGATATTTTTCCATCAGGTGCCACTTTGCTGACTAAACCAGCACCCATAGGATGAAATGTAGAAACAGCCAATCCACTAAGTCCAATCAAAACAGCTAATACAATAAAATTACTTGCCCAATTAGTAAGACAGATAAATACAGCTCCAAAAGGAATAATCAGTGGCATAATCTTATTAAAATTATATTTATCCATAAAATAACCAAAAACAGGCTGTAACACATTTGCAGATAAAGACATAACCATAACTAACGCACCACTTAAGGTAAGTGATAAGCCCAATTTAGGTATTAAAATCGGCAATAAGATAGGTAAAAAATTACAATAAAAATCATTAAAAAAATGACCCATTGCTAATAAAATAACTTGCAAATAAGATTTCTTAACTACTACTTCAGTTGACATTATGTATACCTCGAAATTAAATTTATTTATAAAAAAAGCGAAAGCTTATGCCTTCGCTAATAAACAAAAAAAGGAAGCTTTCGCTTCCTATAATTTCTAATGGTCGGAGCAGCAGGATTCGAACCTGCGACCCCCTGGTCCCAAGCCAGGTGCTCTACCAAACTGAGCCATGCCCCGTTTCTCACTTGTTCCCCGTGAGAACATGTATTATTATATGACCTTTACAAGGAAATGTCAACACCTTTTTTTAATTTTTTTATAAAAATTTTTAAAAAAGTTTTTATAGCTGAAAAAACCTTATAAATTAAGGATTTTTTTCATGCTCAACTATAATCATACAAAAGTTTTTGCATTTTTTCTATATCTTTTTTAATAAATTCATCATTATTTAAAATTTTAAAAGGAAAAATATTTTATTCTATAGAATATATATTTATATACTTAATAATATAATTATGACCTACATATAACGCTCGTTAATTTATTAAATATTAATATATTTTTTAATATTTCCTTAAATCTACAAAGGAATAAATTCCCATTTTATGTTACAAAAATATTTCTAGGAGATGATTAGTATGCATTTTTATTGTGAAAAATGTAAAAAAGAATATCCATTAAATTCAATTTCTTACCATTGTTCTTGTGGTGGTTTATTTAGATTATATAAAAATAACACTGATCCTATAACACCAGAAGTTTCTATTGGAGAAATTGAAACACCGCTTATACCTATAAAATTTGGTAAACAAGAGTTTTTCTTTAAAATGGAAAACTTAAATCCAACAGGTTCTTTCAAAGCCCGTGGTGCCAAGACAATGATTAGCATACTAAAAAATCTAGGCATAAAACACATAATTGAAGATTCTTCAGGAAATGCAGCTTCTGCTATAGCAGCTTACGCAGCTGCGGCAAATATGAAATGTACTGCTTATGTACCTGAAAATATAGCTGAAGGCAAATTAAAACAAATTGAAACATTTGGTGCTCAAATTCGCCTTGTTATTGGTAATCGTGATACCGCAGCCAAAACAGCTCAAAAAGAAGCTACAAAATCTAAAACATATTATGCTTCTCATGTCTATAATCCTTTATTCTTCGAAGGAATAAAATCTCTAGCTTATGAAATTTACCATCAATTAAATGACCATGTACCTGAATATATTTTCCTTCCTGTTGGTAATGGTACAATGCTTCTCGGTCTTTATTATGGATTTGAAGAAATTGGTCGTTTACCAAAATTCATCGCTGTTCAAAGCGAAAATTGCTGTCCTTTATATAATGCATTCAAGAAAAAACGCAAAGGTTCCAAAGTTGGTTATACTATAGCTGATTCCATACGTGTAGAAAAACCAATGCGTTTAAAAGAAATGCTCATGGCAATTACTCGTAGCAATGGTGAAGTCCTCACTGTAGATGATGAAGAAATTATCGAAGCTCAACATCAAGTAGGTAGAAAAGGTATCTATATTGAACCAACTGCTGCTGCTTCCGTTGCTGGTGCTTTAAAATATTTCAAAAAAGGAAAACCTGATAACTACCGTGTTATCATTCCAATAACTGGTGCTGGTATCAATACTTCTAGTAACAAAGATTAAAATAAAAGTCAGTTTTAGTAAAAGCTAAAACTGACTTTTTTTATCAACATATCCATCATCATCAAAAATAACTTACTATATATCTTTTATCCCTAAAAATTTATGATAAAATATATTATTAATTAACTCAAATTAAATTTATTTTTAGAAAGGATGTTTTGATGGAAGATATTAATATCTATATGTGTTTATTTCTAATTGTTACTGGATTTATCGCAGCTTTTATCGATACTGTAGTTGGCGGTGGTGGTCTTATTTCTTTACCTGCACTTTTATTTACTGGCATGCCTCCCGTTACAGCTATAGCTACGAATAAAGTGTCTGCTTCTATGGGTGCTACAATTGGTTTTACCTCTTTTGTTCGCTCTGGTAGAGTAGATTTTTCTACTATAAAATATTTACTACCACTTTCTTTCATTGGCTCAATCTGTGGTGCTAGTATTTTAAAATTAATTCCTTCTGACTTTCTTCGTCCCTTGATTATCATTTTACTTGTAGCTGTAACTATCTATACTTTGACAAAAAAAGAATTTGGTCAAGTCGCTACATTTAATGGTATGAGTCAAAAAATGTGGATACTAAGCGCTATTGCTGCATTTATTTTTGGCTTTTATGATGGATTTTTCGGCCCTGGTACTGGCACATTTTTATTATTTGCATTTCTTTGGATAGGTTTTGATTTTATCGGTGCTGCTGCTAATGCTCGTGGTTTAAACTTCGCTAGTAATATCGCTGGTGCATTATTTTTCATCAGCTCTGGCATTGTCGATTTCGCCTACGCCATTCCTATGGGACTTGCCATGATGGTTGGAGCCTTCTGTGGAGCTCGCATGGCCATTGCCAAAGGTGCTACATACGTAAAAACCTTATTTATCATCATGTCCATCGTATTAATCGGAAAACAAGTAATTGATTTATTCAAATAATACAATGTTCGTTTTTCTTTTATGTAAAAGAAAAATGAACCAAAAAGAAAATCTACCCGCAATATTGATTTTACTTTGACAAAGATAAAACTATGTCTACAACGCTCTAAACTCGCTTCGCTCAAACAGTAGGACTAAAACCGTATCCATAGTTTTATCTTTGTCAATAGCTTTCAGCTACCGTAAAAGTCTGCTAATACGGGAAAGTTTGGTATTATATTAATAACACGTAATATTATTTTCCGCATTATAAATTTTTAGTGGTAACCTTTAGGTTATTGAAAATAATTGTCGCTGAATACGGTTTTAGTCTGAATGTTTGAGCGAAGCGAGTTTCTAAGCGTTGTATGAAGCGAAAATTATTTTCAAAGCTAAAAATTTATCTGCGGTGATTTCTTTGGTTCGTTTCTTTGTCATCAAAGAAATGAACATATTATAATTGGGAGGGTATATTTTTATGTTATATGCAGTTATTGACATTGGTTCTACTACTATTCGTATGGCTATTTATGAAATCTTGGATAATAAGTTAAATCTTATTCATAAGCGCAAATATACTGTAGGTTTAGCAAGTTATGTCAAGGATAATGTCATGGAACAAGCTGGTATTGATAAAGCTTGCGAGATTTTAAATAGCTTTAAATCCTTCTTGACTTCTTTTAATATCGAAAATGTAAGTGCTTTCACTACTGCTGCACTTCGCAATGCTCAAAATAGTAAAGAAGCTGTCGCTGAAATCATTGCTCGTACTGGTATTGATTTGCATATCATCTCTGGTGATGAAGAAGCAACTTATGATTTTATCGCTGCTACACATGAACTTGATTATCATGATGGTTTTATCATTGATATCGGTGGTGCTAGTACAGAACTCATTCGTTTTGCTGACAATAAAATTATCCAAAAGACTAGCTTGCCTATCGGCTCTTTAGCTCTCCATACAAAATATGCGACTGACTTTTTACCTAGCGAAGAAGAAATCGCACAAATGATAAAAGAAGTTCATGCTATTATTGATACAGCACCTGAATTTAAAGATATTTCCCATGCTGAAATCTGTGGCATTGGCGGTACATGTAAAGGAGCTAGAGCTTTATATAACGAAATGTACGCTCAAGATGATGCAAATGAAACTATACCTGCTGACAAAATTCCTGAAATGATTTCTCATTTCACTCGTGGGCATAAATTAACAGATAAAGATATCACAACTTTATTAAAAACCGTACCTGACCGTTTGCATACTATCATTCCTGGCATGGTCATAGCTAATGAAATCGCTAAATTAATCCATGCTACAGCAATAACTTATAAAGACGCTGGTATGCGTGAAGGATTTTTATATACTCATGTAATTGAAGGTTAGTTTTTTATGCAAAAAAATAACGATATTTTACAAATATTATTCTCCTATCAAGATAAAAATTATGCTCAATTTGTACAAAAATTATTGCCTAAAAATATTAATAGAGAAAATATAAAAATTATCGGTACTCGTTTACCACAATTGCGAAAAATTGCTAAAGACCTAGTAAAAAATAATTGGCAAGAATTTTTAAATCAAAATACAAATGAATATTTTGAGCAAATCATGCTTGAAGGCTTTGTCATTGCTTATGCTCCTATTGATGTAAATGCAAAACAAAAATTAATTCAAAATTTCTTACCTAAGATAAATAATTGGTCTATTTGCGATAGTTTTTGCGCCAGTTTCCAATTAAAAACTAAAGATAAAGATTTATATCTATCTTTTATAAAAAATTATTTAAACAGCCCTAACGAATATGAATTGCGTTTTGCCATCGTGATGTTATTAGACTATTATTTAACAGAAGATTTTGCTGACAATACACTTCAATTAGTCTATAACACAAAAGATATTTCCTATAGTGTAAATATGGCTAAAGCATGGGCTTTTAGTAAATATTTTTCGTATTATCCAGACAAAGGCTTAAAATTTTTGCAAACACAGTCATTATCTAAAGATGTTTTTAAAATGACTTGTCAAAAAATAAGAGACTCTCACAGAGTTTCTTCTCGTTATAAAGAGGCATTAAAAAATTTATAAAAATTTTTATCAGTTGTTATCTAACATTCATTATTTAACAACTGATTTTTTTATCTAATATAGCTCTAAAGCCTTATATCATAGACTTTTTTCGCTAAAAATGATAAAATATATTAGTTAAGATGATTGTCGTAATTTGTTATTTCGGTCATATTTTGACCGTAGATTAAAATTGAGGTGAGAATGTGACAGAAACTATAAATACAGGAAAAATTCTCCCTGTAAATCTTGAAGATGAAATGAAAAACTCATATATTGATTATGCTATGAGTGTAATTGTTATGCGTGCGTTACCTGATGTACGTGATGGTTTAAAACCAGTTCATCGCCGTATTTTGTATGCTATGCAAGAAGCTGGTATGGGCTCTAATAAACCATATAAAAAATCTGCTCGTATCGTCGGGGAAGTACTAGGTAAATATCATCCACATGGTGATACTTCCGTTTATGATGCTATTGTTCGTATGGCTCAAGATTTCTCTTGCCGTTATGTATTAGCTGATGGTCATGGAAACTTTGGTTCTATTGATGGCGACTCTGCTGCTGCTATGCGTTATACAGAAGTTCGTATGTCAAAAATTGCAGAATTAATGCTCCAAGACATCGATAAAAAAACAGTAGATTTCACACCAAACTATGATGAATCCCTACAAGAACCATCTGTATTACCATCTAAAATACCAAATCTTTTAGTAAATGGTTCTTCTGGTATTGCCGTTGGTATGGCAACTAATATACCACCACATAATTTAAACGAAGTAATTGATGGCGTTTTACAGATGATTGATAACCCTGAAATTACTATTGAAGAATTAATGCAAACTATCAAAGGTCCAGATTTCCCTACTGGAGCAATGATTATGGGTCGTGATGGCATTATTTCTGCTTATAAAACAGGTCGTGGTGCAGTAAAAATGCGTGCTTGCACAGAAATTACTACTTTGCCAAATGGTAAACCACGTATCACTGTAACTGAATTACCATATCAAGTAAATAAAGCTCGTCTTGTAGAACGCATTGCTGAACTTGTTCGTGATAAAACAATTGATGGTATTACCGATTTAAATGACGAATCAGACCGCAATGGTATGAGTATTGTAATTGATTTACGTCGCGATGCAAATCCAGAAGTTATTTTAAATCAATTATATCAACATACTCAATTACAAGAAACTTTCGGTGTAATTATGCTTGCTTTAGTTGATGGCAGACCTCGTATTCTCAACTTGAAACAAGTTTTACATTACTATATCAAACATCAAGAAGATGTTATTCGCCGTCGTACACAGTATGAACTCACAAAAGCTCAAGCTCGTGCTCATATCTTAGAAGGCTTAACTATTGCACTTGACCATTTAGACCCAATCATTAAAACTATTCGTGATTCTAAAAATGGCGATAGCGCTAAAGAAGTCTTAATGAGCGATTATACGCTTACTGAAAAACAAGCTCAAGCTATTTTGGATTTAAGATTACAACGTTTAACTGGTCTTGAACGCGAAAAAATCGAAAATGAATATCTTGAAATCTTAGATTATATCTCTGATTTACAAAATATCTTAGCAGATGAACAAAAAATCTTAGATATCATTAAAGAAGAACTTTCTGCTGTTAAAGCTAAATTCGGCGATGCTCGTCGCACTCAAATCACAGATGATAGTTCTGATGTAGATATCGCAGACTTAATTGCTGAAGAAGATGTAGTAATCACTTTAACACATAATAACTATATCAAACGTATCCCTGTAACTACGTACCGCAATCAAAAACGCGGTGGTCGTGGCGTTACTGGCATGGGTACAAAAGAAGAAGATTATGTTGAAAATATGATTATCACATCTACACACAATACAATCTTATTCTTTACTAATAAAGGACTTGTATATCAATTAAAAGGATATGAAATTCCTGAATCCGGTAGAACTGCAAAAGGCACAGCCATTGTAAATCTTTTACCATTAGCAAAAGAAGAAACTATCACAGCTATCATTCCTATTAAGGAATTCTCTAAAGATAGATATTTATTTATGGCTACTCGTCATGGTATCGTTAAAAAGACAGGTCTTAGCGAATTTGATACTAATCGCAAAAAGACAGGTCTTATCGCACTTTCTTTAAAAGAAAATGATGAATTAATCGGTGTAAAACTCACTGATGGTAATCGCCAAATCATCATCGGTACTCGTGATGGTATGTCTATTTGCTTCAATGAACAAGATGTTCGTCCTATGGGTAGAACTGCTCGCGGTGTCATTGGCATAAAATTAAAAGGTGAAGATACAGTAATTGGCATGGACAATATCCGTGATGATTGCGAAGTCTTAACTGTTACTGAACATGGCTTTGGCAAACGTACTGCAACTTCTGAATATCGCACACAAACTCGCGGTGGCATTGGTCTTATCAATATCAAAGTCACTGAAAAAACTGGTTTTGTAATCGGCATTAAAGTTGTAGATAGCCAACAAGAATTCATGCTCATTTCTACTGAAGGTATCGTCATTCGCTCAAATATTGAAGAAGTTTCTGTAATTGGCAGAAATACTCAAGGCGTAAAAATGATGAATATGGATAATAATGATAAAGTAGCTGCTCTTGCCGCTTTTGAAATCAAAGAAGACGATAAATAATTTATAAGACAAAAGGATTTTGCTATGTATGATATGGGAAAAATACTCATCTATATAGGAATTGCTCTTGTTATTATCGGTCTATTAATCCATTTTGGTGGAAAATTATTACCTCTAGGTAAATTGCCATTTGATTTTAAATGGGAAGGTAGTAATTGGGGCGTTTATTTTCCTTTAGGTAGTTCTATTTTAATTAGTATTATCTTAACATTAATCTTAAATTTATTATTTCGTTAACTAAAAATACCGCAAATAGTTTTTATCCTATTTGCGGTATTTTTTATTTATGATTTACCTGTAGTATTCATATCTATAGCTGGGACATCTCTTGTTGGTGTTTGTGGCACAGGTTCTTTTTGTTTTGTTGTATTATCTTCCACTGGAGTTTCTTCTCTAGTTTCTACTTTTTCTCGATTACTATTTGTTCGTGGTCGTTCTTCATCTACTTCAGATTTAAATCGTTTTGTAGATTTTTCTTGCTCTTCACGAAGTCGTTGCAATCTTTCTTCACGTTCCTGTGCAATTTCTCTTTTTATGCGTTCTTTTTCTGTTACTTCTACAGCATTATCAGGAATAGATTCTTCATATTCTATATTATCTTCATGAATAGATGTTGTAATTGATTGATTGATTTTTATGCCTAATGTATTTGCTAAAATCTGTCTTGTCTTACTGATATCTGGTACCCAATAGCTAATACCTTCTATATATACTGGTTTACCTGGTAACATTTCTGATTTTAATCCATTATCTTTTGCGTCTTGAAGTGTTCCCAAGAAAGATAATATTTCACTAACTGACATATCAGTTTCCACTGAATCAGAAACAGCAGATACAATAGCTGGCAATTTAGGAATAATTGTTGGAGATACTAATTTGTCCATTACTGCTTTCATGAAATTCTGTTGACGTTTGATACGACCAATATCGCCTTCTTCATCACGATAGCGTACATATGTTATCGCAGTCTTGCCGTCCATATGTTGCATACCTGGCTGAAGGTCAATATATAAACCGCCATCATCATCCCATGGGTCTTCATAATACATGCGTTTTTCTACATCAATATCAATACCGCCTAAAGCATCAATAATTTTAGTAAAACCATGTACATTAATTTTTATATAATGATCAATATGTGTATTTAATAAACTTTCAATGGTTTCTTGAGTTAATTTTCTACCACCATAGGCATAAGCTGCATTAATCTTATCAAAGCCATGACCTTTTATTTTTACACGCGTATCACGAGGCACAGATAATAATGCTGCTTGATTTTTATCTGGGTCTAATGTCGCTATCATTAAGGTATCGCTTCTTCCCACATCATCAGCACGCTCATCTACCCCCATAATCATTACAGTAGCCTTATCTTTTGCAACTAACATACCTTTTTTATCATCTTCATTATAATCTGGTTTATTATCAACTAATGCATTAGCAAAAAAAGCTCCTACCATACCAGATAAAATAAAAACAACTACTAATATCAAGATATATTTTACATAACTGCTTTTATTTTTTTTATCTCCATTTCCCAATTATTATCCCTCACATTATTCAAATTCATTTAAATATTAACTATTCTATTATAAGATTTTATCAATTATTCCGCAATTGTTATTTCTCTATTTTAGTAAACGTATACTAAAAAAACTTTATTTTCATAAAAATGAAAATATTATATAATACTAATATCACATCTTATAAAAAGGAGTATTGTTGTGGATAAGAATAAACAAAAATACAAATATCTTTATTTATTGTCAGAAAAATACCCTAATCGTCAATCTGTTGTAACTGAGCTAATTCGTTTAAAAGCTATTTTAAACTTAGCTCGACCAACAGAACATTTTATGAGTGATTTACATGGTGAATATGAGTCCTTCTTCCATATTCTCAATAATTGCTCTGGTGTTATCAAAGAAAAAGTAGATTATTTATTTTCTGAAGAAATGTCCACCTCACAAAAAGCTGAATTTTGTACTTTAATTTATTATCCTAAAGAAAAAATACTCAATTTAAAAAAACAAAAATTAATCACTACTCAATGGTATTCTCAAAATCTCATCTATTTATTGCGTCTATCAAGATTGATGTCTTATAAATATCCTCAATCAGAATTAAAAAATTTACTGCCTAAAGGATATGAAACCATCATTCTTGAATTGCTCACAGCTAGACCAAATGATGATACTTTCCAAGAGGTATATTTCAATACTATCTTAAACACTTTAATCAATATTAATAGTGGTACAGATTTTATCATTGCCTTTACAAAATTCATCAAAAAACTAGCTGTTGCTCATTTGCATATCGTCGGCGATATTTATGACCGAGGACAACGACCTGACTCTATCATAGATATGCTACGCCAACATCATTCTGTAGATATTCAATGGGGCAATCATGATATCTTATGGATGGGTGCAATGTGTGGTAATGAAGCTTGTATAGCGACAGTAGTGCGAAATTGTCTATCTTATAATAATACTGCTGTTTTAGAAAAAGGTTATGCTATCAGCCTTCGCTCGCTATCTTCATTAGCTAGTAAATTATATCCAGATAAAACCTTATTAGTAGCTATGCAACGTACTATTTCCATAATTTTATTTAAATTAGAAGGACAACTCATCAAACGCAATCCAGATTTTCAGATGGATAGTCGCCTTTTATTAGATAAAATAGATTATATCTCCAAATATATCAAAATCAATGGTATATCTTATCCAATAAAGAGTCCTTCCTTCCCTACAATAAATCCTCAAAATCCCTATGAATTATCTTTAGAAGAAACAGAAGTCTTATCCGATATAAAATCAGCATTTTTAGATAGTGTGCGCTTGCGCAAACATATTGATTTTCTTTACCAAAAAGGTAACGTCTATAAAGCATATAATAACAATTTACTCTATCATGGTTGTATACCATTAAATGAAGATGGTAGTTTTATGCGTATTCATCTAAATAACAAATATTATTCTGGAAAAAATTATTTAGACTTTGTTGATAAAACTATTCGCCAAGCATATCTTGGTTTATATGAACAAAAAAATATCGACTTAATGTATTATTTCTGGTGTGGCAGATATTCACCATTTTCCGGTAGAGAATTTAAAACATTTGAACGCATGTTTATTGAAGATACGGATACATGGATTGAACCTTCTGATGCGTATTATAAATATTGCAATGATGAAAAAATCTGCGATATGATACTTGAAGAATTTTCCTTAAAAACAAAACGTGGACATATAATCAATGGTCATGTTCCTGTAAAAGTAAAAGAAGGAGAAAGTCCTGTAAAAGCAAATGGAAAATTAATCATCATTGATGGTGGTTTTTGCAGGGCCTATCATAAAAAAACAGGAATTGCTGGTTATACTTTAATTTCTAATTCACGTGGACTACGTCTTTTAGAACATCAATCCTGTGCTAATATCAAAGAGTCCTTAAAAGCCAACCAAGATATTGAGTCAGTTTCCTGTACTTTAGAATTACAAAATTATCATTCTTCAACAGCTGATACTGATTTAGGCGAAGAAATCCAATGTCAAATAAATGATATCTACCATTTAATGCTCGCTTATCAAAATGGTTTAATTCCTGAACAAGCTTAATTGTAAAAAAGGCAACTTATTTTATTTAAATAGTAAAAATAAGTTGCCTTTTTTGACATCTTCATAATTATTTGAGATAATTTATATATATAAATATAATGAAAAGGATAGATTATACTTATGACTTTATTTCTTTTAATCAGTGCAATTATCTTAATTGCTTGCGTAATTGGAAGTAAATTATCTACTCGCTTTGGCGTGCCTACACTTTTATTTTTTATTGGTCTTGGTATGCTCTTCGGCTCTGATGGTTTATTTCAAATTCATTTTGAAGATTATTCTCTTGCTGAAAAAATCTGTTCTGCCGCTCTCATTTTCATCATGTTTTACGGTGGCTTTGGTACAAAATGGAAAACTGCTCGTCCTATAGCTAAACAAGCTGTTTTACTGAGTACTTTTGGCGTATTTATCACAGCTGCACTCACTGGTATTTTTTGTCATTTAGTATTAGGGTTACCCCCTCTTGAGGGATTATTAATTGGTGCTGTGCTTAGCTCTACTGATGCAGCTTCTGTCTTTTCTATTTTGCGTTCACAAAAATTAAATCTAAAATACAGTACTGCTCCTATGCTAGAAATTGAAAGTGGTAGTAATGACCCTTGTGCTTATATGCTAACCATAATTTTATTAACTAGCATTGGCAGTAGCTTAAACTTCTTTGATATCTCCTATTTAATTTTTGCTCAATTTGCTTATGGAATTATCATCGGTGTTGTCTTAGCTTTTATCGCTTCCTGGATATTAAAAAATGTTCAATTCGGCGAAAATGGTTTTGACTCTATCTTTTTAGTTGCTATTGCCTTAGCTGCTTATGCTCTCCCATCTCTAGTTGATGGCAATGGTTATTTAAGCACTTATATCGCAGGTATCATCTTAGGCAATCAAAATATCCCGAAAAAGAAAAATCTCGTAAATTTCTTCGATGCTTTTAATGGCATGATGCAAATGCTCATCTTCTTCTTATTAGGTTTATTAGTATTTCCTTCAAAATTACCATATTATTTTGTCCCTGCTTTGTTTATTGCTATTTTCCTTACATTCATCGCTAGACCTATAACCATGGCAATATTATTATCTCCATTTAAAGCTCCTTTAAATCAACAATTAATCATGTCATGGGCTGGTCTTCGCGGAGCTGCCTCCATCGTTTTTGCAATTGTCGCTGTTGTATCACCAAATTATGCTGATGATTCTATTTTCTCCATAGTTTTCTGTGTTGTACTTTTATCTTTATTATTCCAAGGTGCTTTATTACCGTCTGCTTCAAAACATCTAAATATGATTGATGAACACGAAAATGTATTAAAAACATTCAACGATTACACTGACGAAAATAATATCCATTTCACTTGTTTAGAATTAAATAATTCACATCCATGGATTAATAAACAAATTCGCGATATCGGCTCTATCCCAGGTACATTGATTGCTGCTATCTTGAGAAAAGGGGCTACTATAACGCCAAAAGGCGATACATTCTTGCGCGATGGAGATACACTCATCATTTGCGCTAAAACTTATCAAGGCAACGATAATATCACTTTAAATGAAATAAATATTGATTCTAATAATGAATTCATTGGCAAAAAACTTCGCGATATTGATATCAAAAAAGATTCACTTGTTGTTTTAATTCAACGAAACGGCGTAGATATCATACCTGATGGCGATACTATTCTAGAAGAAAAAGATACGCTTGTAGTTTTCTCTCAAAAAAATCTTTTTCATTTAGCTTAAATTAAAATCAAATATAAAATAAAAAGATAGTTATAAGACAAAATTTAGTCTCATAACTATCTTTTTTTAATTTAAATTTTATTACATGATAGATTTATAAATTTCTTTAATAGCTTCTACACTTACATCTCTTGGATTTCCTGGTGTACAAGCATCAACAAAAGCAGATTCAGATAAAAATTGAAGGTCTTCTTCTTTTACACCTAATTGAGTCAATTTCTGAGGAATTCCCACATCTACACTCAATTTTTCTACGGCTTCAATACAAGCCTGACGAGCCTGTTCAATATTCATATCTTCTGTATTTTTTACGCCCATAGCTACTGCGATATCACGATATTTATCTGCTGTTGATGGCGCATTAAATTTCAATACTGGTGTTAATAAAATAGCACAAGCAACACCATGTGGAATGTCATATACTGCACTCAATGGATGAGCCATAGAATGTACTATACCTAAGCCAACATTAGAAAAGCCCATTCCTGCAATATATTGACCTAAAGCCATTTGTGCTCTACCTTCTGGATCACCTTTAACAGAATCTCTTAAAGAACGAGCTATGATTTCAATAGCTTTTATATGCATCATATCTGTTAATTCCCATGCACCTTTAGTGATATAACCTTCGATAGCATGAACAAGTGCGTCCATTCCTGTTGCTGCACAGAGTTTTGGTGGCATAGATGCAGTCATATCTGGATCGATAATTGCCACTACTGGAATATCATGTGGGTCAGCACAAACAAATTTGCGATTTTTTTCTTCATCAGTAATTACATAATTGATAGTTACTTCTGCTGCTGTACCAGATGTTGTAGATACGGCAATAATTGGCATTGCTTTATGTTTAGTTGGTGAAGCACCTTCTAGACTTCTAACATCAGCAAATTCTGGATTTTTCATAATGATAGCAATTGCTTTACTTGTATCAATAGCACTACCGCCACCTACAGCAACAATTACATCAGCACCACATTGTTTACAAAAATCCACGCCTTCAGTAACATTTTTGATTGTAGGATTAGCTTTTATTTTATCGTAAATTTCATAATCTATTTTTGCTTCATCTAAAATATCACATACTTTTGTAGCTACTTTGAATTTAAGTAAATCTTTATCTGTAACTAACATAACTTTTTTCAAGCCACGATTAATTACTTCATTTGCAATCTCTTTTATTGCTCCTTTACCAAAATAAGATGTTTCATTTAATATTGTTCTACAAATCATTTAAATGCCTCCATTTATAATATATGATTTAATTGTTCTTTTTTTCACAAAATTTCATTTAGATATACAATAAACAAAAATCAAATTTCTTTTTCTTATTATAAGTCATAAATTAACATAAATCAATATAAAACAACATAATTTTATATAAAAAAAGATATTCTCACTAGAATATCTTTTTCTTACTTATAATCATTTTAATCTATTAAATACATATTTTGCCATAACAACTTGTATGATAAATAAAATCATCAATAAATAAAATACGGATATAATTCCTATTCCTTGAGCGATAAATCCCAAGATAGCAGGCCCTAATATAACACCTGTATAACCCATGCAAGTTACTGCTGTAACAGCAGCATTTATTGGCATATCTTTTTGATATTGCAACAAACTATATAATACAGGCACAATATTTGCAGCACCTAAACCAAGTAAAACAAAACCAACCAACATTAAATAGAAATTATCTATAATAATTATCCATAAAAATCCTAATCCCGCTAAACTACTTCCTAATACTACAGCTTTTTCCTCGCCTAAAAATTGTACTACTTTATCTCCAATTAAACGCATGATAAGCATTGCTACAGAAAAAACAGCATATCCTACACCAGCTAAAGATAATTCTACATCTTTTACCTCAGCTAAAAATACACCGCCCCAATCCATGATTGCACCTTCGCCTAAAAAGCTCACACATGCTAAAATGCCGAATAAAACAACAATTCCTTTAGGAATAGCAATTGCACTTTCACTATTAGCACTTTTATAATCTAAAAAATATCTACCAAAGAAAATTACAATAGCTAAAATTATTAAACAATGAATGATTGCTATAAAAAATACATCAAGTCCCATCTTAGCTAAAATACTGAATAAGCCAGCGCTACAAAAACAACCAACACTCCAAAAACCATGCATACTAGACATCATGCGCTTTTGTGATAATTTTTCAACAACAACAGCATTGATATTCATACAAACTTCTGTACAACCCATAATAGCGCCTACTAAAATCAAACAAATAGCATACGACCAAACATTAGGTAAACAAGACAACGCTACTAATACTATCGCAAATAAACTACCTGTAGTAACCATCACTTTTTTACAACCAAATTTTTTGCCTAAAAGACCGCCAATCGGTATAACAATAAAAGCACTTATACCTATGCACAATAATAATAATCCCAAAATATCTGCTTCAATATGTAAACGTTCTTTAATCATAGGTATCATAGGCGCCCATGTGGAAATGGCAAAACCTGGTATAAAAAAAGCCATTCTAGCTGCATACTGCTCTTTTTTACCGACCTTAAACTGCATTAACTCTTTGTCTTCTAAACTCACAAATAAACCTCTTTTCTTTTTTTATTTTAGATAAACTCCTATATATACATATCATATTATATGAAATTAATAAAAAAAGCTATAATAATAAAACCTTGTATAGCCTAATTTTTTTTAACTATACAAGGTTTATTATTATCATATTTAATTTAAAACTTTAAATACATAAGAAGATACTATTGCTTGCAAAATAAACAGTCCAGCTAAGATACAAAATACTGCTACAATACCAATCCCATGAGCAATAAACCCTAATAGAGCAGGGCCAAACATTACTCCTAAATAACCCATACTAGTAACAGCTGTTACTGCTGAATTTATAGGCATTTCTTTTTGTCTACCCAATAAAGTGAATACTACAGGAACAATATTTGCAGCTCCAAAACCAAGAAGAATAAAACCAAATTGCATCATAAAGAAATTATCAAAAACAATAGAAATTATATATCCTACACTTGCTACTATTCCACCAAAAATAACAACACGCTGTTCGCCTAATTTTTGTACTACTTTATCACCAATCAAGCGACCAATGAGCATAGCTGCTGAAAATACTGCATAACCAACACCAGCTAAAGATAAATCTACACCTTTAGCTTCTGTCAAAAATACACCACTCCAGTCCATCATACCACCTTCGCCTAAAAAAGATATAACAGCTAAAACTCCAAATAAAGTTACAATCCCTTTTGGTATAGCGATAGCTTTACCATTACTAGCACCTTTATACGGTAAGAAATATCTACTGAAAGCAAAAATAATCATGAAAATAATAATACAATGTATAATTGCTATTTGACTAATACCCAAACCTAATTTAGCCAAAATACTAAATAAACCAGCTCCAGCAAAACAACCTACACTCCATAAAGCATGCATACCAGACATCATGCGTTTTTGGGAAAGTTTTTCTACGATTACAGCGTGAATATTCATATTTACATTCAATATACCACCTATAGCACCTAAAACAAACAAAAAGATAGCATACATATAAATATTAGGTAACATGGATAATATTATAATTTCTACACCCATGCACAAACCCATAACACGCAAAACTTTTTTACAGCCAAATTTTTGTGCAAACAATCCAGCTATAGGCATCATCAAAAAAGAACTTACGCCAATACATAATAACAATAAACCCAATACATCAGCGCCAATTTGTAAACGTTCCTTTATAATCGGTATCATTGGTGCCCATGTAGATATACCAAAACCTGCAACAAAAAATATTATTCTAGCTGCATATTGTTCTTTTTTCCCCACTTGAAGTAAATTCAAATCCTGTTCTTTTACACTCAAAACATTATCACCTCTTACTAAAAATACTGATATATTATATCTATACTTCTATTTTCTGTCTAGTAGGATATTTATATTATTTGTTGACATTCAATTTATAGCTTTCTATAATATAGTTTGATTTCAAACTATATTGGAGGTAGTAAAATGTTATCTGACGAATTGCATTTTCTTTTATTAAAAAGTTTTCATCACAGTAACAAAAATATTGTCCAAAAGATTTCATCATTAAAGCTTTTACCTGGTCAACCCAAAATTTTAGAATATCTTTTAGAACATAATGGCTCTATAGCTAAAGATATAAGTAATTATTGCGTCCTAGACAAATCAACTATCACCAGTTTATTAGTTCGCATGGAAAAAGATGGTTTAATCATGCGAAAAACACATTCTACAGATAAACGTTCTGCTTATATCTATCTGACTGAAAAAGGTCTTCAAATGGCTCATAAAGTAAAAGAAATTTGCTTTAGTATTGATGATAAAGCCTTAAAAAACATTCCACCTCAAGAGCAACAACATCTTTTAAAAACACTCAATACAATAATCAAAAATTTGGAGGAGGAATAATCTTGAAAGTCATATCTCTACGTTATTTTTATTTCTTTTTAGGTATTATTATAAATTCATTTGGCATAGCTTTTATCACCAAAAGTAATTTAGGTACCTCACAAATATCATCTATCCCCTATATTTTTAGCCTTGAATATACCGATTTCAGCTTTGGTTTAACGACCTTCATCTTCAATATAATTTTTATTTTAATTGAAATAGCACTTTTACGCCGTGATTTTGAACCTATACAATTTTTACAAATAGTAGCCAACATCATATTTAGCTTCTTCATTGATGTTAGCATGAATTTACTATCAGCCTTTGAACCTGAAACCATTATTGTAAAATTAATATCGCTTTTTATTGGTTGCTTTATTTTAGCAATAGGAATTTCTATTGAAGTCGCTCCTAATGTAATTGTTGTTCCTGGAGAAGGCGTTGTCCGTGCTTTAGCTTTAGTCATTGCCTTGAAAAAGCCACAAATAAAATTTGGTACAGTAAAAATCTACTTTGACATAACTTTGATAGTAATTGCTTGTATATTATCCTTTATCTTCTTTGGCGAATTAAATGGTATCGGCATTGGTACAATTATATCTGCTTTATTTGTTGGTAAATGCATCAATATCGTAAATAAATATTTTAAATTTCTCACTCATATCCGCAATCTACAATATATAAAATCTTAAGAAACTAATTTTAAACCAACAACAGAAGATAAAATCATTGCTATACAAACAAGTCTTTTCCAATTTGCACTTTCACCATAACGAATAATTCCCACCAAAACACCACCTACTGAACCAATTCCAGACCATACTGCATATGTAATGCTCATTGGTAAAGTTTTCAAGGCTAAATTTAATAATAATAAACTTGTAACAAAAGCTAATACCATTTTTATAATTAAAATTCCAGATTTTTTTAACCCTAAATGCTTAACTAATTGCCACTTATTCATATAATTTATACTTAAAACTTCTAAAAGTCCTGCAATAACAACATAAATCCATTCCATAATCAATCATCTCATCTTTCTACTTTTTCATTCAATAATTTCAAGCCAATAACACCTAAAATCAAAATAATAATAAATAATAATTGCCAAAAACTAGGAAAAATACCAAAACCTAAAAATTCTACTAAAATAGTACCGATAGCACTCAATCCTACAAATACAGAATAAGCAGTACCGACAGGAAGCGTATTGCCTGCTGTAATCAAACAATAACTAGAACCTAAAATAGATAATGCTGTTACACCCCACTGCCATGGAAGTTCAGCATATTTTAAACCTGTTACCCACACCAACTCAAATAAAGTTGCTCCTATAATTTTTAACCAACCAATATTCATAAAAAAACCTCCTAAAACTAAAAATAAAAAGGGCTATAGACCATGCTGTTTTTCTCAGAAACAACAAAATCTATAGCCCTTTTTCATGGCAAATTTACTTATAATAGATTATCAAAAAAATTTTTTTCTGTCAATTTGCTAATTATTATTTTTACGCATTATAACTAATTCATCTAAGATATTTTGATAAAAACTTCCATTTAATTTATAAAATTTAAGATAGATAAATAAAATAATAATAAATAATGAAGCAGATGCTACAAACATCATTAATCTAAGACCTAATATCGTATCTGCAGTTTGCATTACATTCGGTACATAACCAACTAAAGACAAAACCATTGCCCCTATAAAGCCAGCTATAGCTGAACCAAATTTTGCTGTAAAAGTTTGCACCGAAAAAACTATTGCTTCACTTCTAACACCACATTTATATTCACCATAATCAACTGTATCTGCTAACATCACTGTAGTTGATACACCAGCCAAAGCATTTCCTAAACAAAATAAACTAGCTACACTAAAAAATAAAACAACACTTGCTTTGTGGTCATCACCAACAAAAAACATACCCAATAAACCTAAAACTAATAAAACAGCAGATAAAATATAAACTACTTTTCGTGAAAATTTATTTGCTAAAGATGGAAAAGCTATCAAACCTATAGAGCCAACGATAAAATTAACTATGCCAAAAATAGAAAACCATTCTTCATGACAAACTACATATTTGAAAAAATAAATATTCATTCCAGTCCATAAAAATACTGCAATTTGCTGTAATATCGTCATAAAAATAATAATTAATAATTGATCATTTTCCTTCAAGAAATTCAATACTTCACTAAGTTTAATATCTCTTTTATTTTTTATAACTACATGTTCACTGACATTTCTAACACATATTATTTCACAAATATTGAATACAATAGCTACAATCACGGCAAATCTCAAATAGCCATCACTTTCACTAGCTCCCATATTCACGCCTAAACAAGCGGATTACTAATAAACCAATTGTAGACATCATTTGACCACCAAAAGTCGCAAATAATCTAGATAACATAGAAATTTCATTTCTAACCTTAGCATCATTTGAAAATGCCGGTATCATTGCCCAAAAAGGTACGTCCATCAATGTATATGTAAGACTCCATAACAGATATGTAACAATACACCAGACATTTATCAAAATTCCTTGTAAAAAAGTTGCTGGATTTAAATATAATAGAATTAAAACAAAAGAATTTATTATTGTTCCTATTAAAATCCAAGGACGAAATTTTCCCCATTTAGTTTTTGTATTATCAACAAGCCAGCCCATAAAAGGATTAGTTATAGCATCTACAATACGAACCACTAAAAATAAAGTACTCACAAAAATTAATGATACACCAACTACATCAGTATAAAAAATCATCAGAAAAGCAGCTATCATATTATAAATAAAATCTTTTCCATAAGCTCCTATTCCATAAGATAATTTCTCTTTCCATAAAAGTTTTTCCATAAATAAATTTGCTCCTCCATTTTTTTAATTTTTATAAAATAAAAAGACTATAACTCCTCTGTTTTGTTCAGAAACAGAAAAAGTTATAGTCTAAAATGACGAATTCAATATTTTTCTATGGAAATATTATGCAAAATTTTTAATGAGTTGTCAATAATTATTCATAAAATATAAAGAAAAAAGCACTGAATATTTCAGTGCTTTTTTCTTAACTGGCAACTTCCTATCCTCCCAGCACGTCTCCATGCAAGTACTTTCGGCCTCTAAATGCTTAACTACTGTGTTCGGTATGGGTACAGGTGGAACCATTTAGGCATCGTCACCAGATATTCTCTTTTCTTTTTTGAAAGATATTAATCTTTCAAAACCACTCAGAAGATTACTTTGCTCCAAGTCATTTTTCTTTTTTAAGTTAAGCTCTCGACATATTAGTACCAGTACGC